>NZ_JACSOE010000061.1:0-23940 GCF_014349115.1 Alteromonas sp. BZK5
TACAACTGACGTAACTGGTGCTGTAGAGCTTCCAGAAGGCGTAGAAATGGTAATGCCTGGTGACAACCTTAAATTCAAAGTTGAGCTAATTGCTCCGATTGCGATGGAAGAAGGTCTTCGCTTCGCAATCCGTGAAGGTGGTCGTACAGTAGGTGCTGGTGTTGTATCTAAGATCCTAGACTAATCTAGACTTAGCAACACAAGCCAAGAAAAGCGCACTTAGGTGCGCTTTTTTTATGCCTGCGATTTCCCTCTGTAATAGGCATAAAAAAGCTAGGACTATGCCTAGCTTTGATATTTAGGTCGGTAGCAACAAGGGGGTTACATTTGCTCGACTTTGTAGCCTTTCGCTTTTAATAAGGCGATAACACTGTCATCGCCAACTAGGTGGCCAGCACCGACTAAGACAAATTCTTGGTCATCATCGCCAAACATGGCTTCGATTTGAGGTAGCCAGTTTTGGTTGCGCTTAGTAAAAACATCGTCGTACGAAGCGGGAGATTCACGTTTGAATGTGTCTACCACCAGTTCATCGATTTTCTGAGTATTCCCTTCTCTCCATGCTTTTATGGTGCTTTTAAGCATGTCTTTTAGTTCTGGTAGCGTTTCCAAAGTTTCAGAAATGAGGCGGTCTTCTTCACCGGCTCCCATATTGGCAAGCATACTGATTTGAAAATCTAACGATTCCAGATATTCACTGGCTTTTCCGTCGCGAGCAGCTAACTGCATGAAGTAGGCATCTACACCTTGTCCAGCTAACTGAGAGCGTTGTGCTTCCATAGCTACCAGCATTGATGCAACCATGCCTGGCTTAAATTGCGCTAACTGATCGGCTGTTGCGCCAAAGTTGGCTAAATATACATTGAGAGCCTGATAGGTCTCTTCTGATACATCATCTTTAAGCGACTTACCGTCTTTGTAAGCTAGCCCAGCCATCATTTTTTGCTGACCTTCAATATCCGTTGGGGCAGGCATTTTTACTTCAAAAACTAAAGTGTCACTTTTTTCATAGGTTTCAGTGAACGTAGCAGGCAATGGAAATTCAGAGATTGGCAGAATATGTATTGTACCACCTACATAAACCGCATCATCGCCTTTCGACACTTTCCAAACTGAGGTCTGGTCGTGCTCTACATTTCCTGCAAAGGCTGTTGCCGAAATAGCGAAACCTGCCGCCATTGCCCATTTACGAAGGGGTATTCTTTTCATTGTATATATCCTTATTAATTATTCTACCAAGATGTCTTAGAGTGTATTGGCTACATGCAGCTTAATTCTTCCTGTCTGCCCTCAAAACACGCTGCGCTCGACTAGTATTTCCAATCATATCAGATGCACAACCAAGTAAGGACTGATCTTCAATACAGATTTTATTACACTTTGTTGCGTCACTTTGATGTAGAACCACTATACCTGTGGTAACACGCCGCGGTCGCGAACATTTTAACTCTCGCTGAGTGAGTAATTATCTGTGCGGACTGGTATAAACTATATGTTGAAGCTTCGGGCGAGTGAATACGTTACGCTAAGCACTCCATATTCGGTGTAGGCTGGTAGGATTCATACATTCTTGGCACCAACTCGCTGTTTATTAACGTTAACACTTCAAAAATAATGTCAAAACCTAACGAACCAAAAACACAGACCGTTAGTGATGCTCTTAAGCATGCTATCGAAAAATTTCCGACGACACCTATCGCAGAGGTTAAGGCAACGGTACCTCAAGATGCTGCACGTTGGCGGGACCTCGTGCAGCAACGAAATGCGCAGCAAAAGAAAAAAATAAAGAACATGCGCAAGCAATTAGATGTCAGTGTGGAATTACTGGAAATAGCCGGCGTAACAGTTCGTAAGCTCACACCGAAAGAGGTGTCACCGCATTTTGAAAACCATGTTTATATAGACGTGCATGGGGGCGCCTATGTATTTTTTGGTGGCTTACCGAGTATTGAAGAAGGCTTATTGATTGCATCACGGTTAGGAATAACCGTATTGAGTGTAGATTACGCTATGCCGCCAAATTCCCCAGCACCTGCCGCGCTTTGTGATTTAAAAGCTGTATACCTAGCGCTTTTAGATAGCGTCGACAGTCGTCGCATACTCGTTGGAGGGACATCCGCAGGCGCCGGGCTGGTTCTAGCGCTTGTACAGTCACTGGCCGCCGAGAGTATTAGCCTTCCTTGCGCTATCTATACAGGCACACCATGGGTAGATTTAACGCAGGCAGGGGATAGTCGACAAGTTAATGAAGGTGCTGATCGTGTGCTGGTTACCTACGAAGGGCTACTACAATCTGCGGCAGCGCTTTACGCTGGAACTATCGACTTATCACACCCTAGTGTTTCGCCTATTTATGGTGACTTTACTTCGTTTCCGCCTGTTTTCATCGTGGCAGGAACACGCGATCTATTTTTAAGTGATGCAGTCCGTCTGCATAGAAAAATTCGCGATTTCAACGGTACGAGTCAACTTGAGATTGTGGAAGGGCTGTCTCATGCGGAATACCTCATTGCCCATGAAACTCCAGAGTCTTATATGACTTATGATGAACTAAGGGCATTTTTCTTACAGAATCTCTAGCTCAATTCTACAAAACCATACTGTTACAAAACACCTTTAGCCAATGAAAAAGAAAGCCATATAAGCTTGTGCTTATTCTTAATCAACCCGCGTTTTATCAGTTCTGACTGTCAGTTTAGTGTAAATTTGTAAAAGCATATGCAAATAATAATAATTTGCATTCAGTTTAATCTCTCTGTATTTTACTCGGTGCCAAAATTCAACTCGGTACATTTAGGCATTTAATCACACACTTAAAAGCACTAAAGGGACTTCTTTTTCATGAAGAAAATGAATACAAAAAAAAGCGCACTAGCGCTGACAGTCACCGCAGCAATACCATTTGGAACCGCACTCGCTCAACAAGAGAATACCGCAGTTCAAGAGTTAGAAACCACTAAGGTTCAAGCTACCGAAGAAGCGGGTTATAAAGTTGACGAAACCTCTTCAGTAAAGCTAACGCAACCCATCGCGAATACCCCTCGTTCGATCAACGTGATTTCAGAACGCCTTCTTGAAGATCAGGGGATTACCAACTTAAACGATGCGCTTCGAAACGTTGCGGGCGTATCAACGTTTGGTGGTGGTGAAGGTGGTGGCGGTGTCGTGTCTGCCAGCGACAAGGTCACCATTCGTGGTTTTGATGCACGCTCAAATATCTATGTAGACGGTATTCGCGATATAGCCGGTTACAGCCGCGATACCTTCAACTACGAAGCTGTAGAAGTTATCAAGGGCGGAAGCGGCTCGTTAGACGGCCGCTCTACCGGTGGTGGTAGCGTTAACCTGGCAACTAAACGTGCGCGACTTGAGGATTTTGGTGCAGTGTCAGGTCGCTATGACTCCTTCGAAAACGCACGTGTAACACTGGATTACAATAAGAAGCTTTCTGAGAATGTTGCCGGCCGTTTAAACCTGTTATATAGCGATGGCGGTGACTTCTTTGACAATGGCGTTGAGGAATACCAAACCACTGGTGCGGCGGGCTCATTACTTTATAAAGTGAATGAAGCAACAGACATAAACCTTGATGTATTTGTGATGGAGCAGGATAATGTTCCGGTGCTTGGTCTTCCCTTCCTAACTTCAGCGGCTGCAGAAGCTACAGGTCAGCCCGAAGGACCGATAGATTCGGGTTTATGGGACGAATATTACAGTGTGCCGGGCCGCGATTTCGAAGAAGTGTCGACACAAATGTACACCTTAGTTATCAATCACAAAGTAAACGACGTGGTAACGCTTCGTAGCCAAACCCGTTTTGGTAGCAACGAAAAAGAGTCAGTAATTGGTCGTCCGTGGTGGAATTCAGGTGAAGAAGCTAACCTATTGAATGCTGAGCGCTTGCAAGCATTGGACGAAGAGACTGATTTATTTGTATCACAACTAGACGCAATTCTTTCGCTTGAATCTGGGGCTTTGAAGCATCGAGTTGTGCTGGGTGCAGAAGTAGCAGAAGAAGAGCGTACCAGTTTTGGTGTGACAGCAAATTACACCTATGTCGATGGGCAAGGCAATGTGTTGGAAGCTCCCACCATTAACCCTTTCGACTTGCAAAACAACGTGTTTGTAACAGGTGGTACAACGCGTAGCGGCAATGACACTTCGGGTGATGCGAGCACGGTAGCCTTATATCTTCTAGATACCATCAAAGTCGGTGAGCACCTTCAAGTAGACATAAATGCGCGTTATGACGATTTTGATATCTCCGGTTCTGCGTGTGGTCGACGTAGCGGTTATTTCGATGGGCTCGACGCTCAAGACAGCTACTTTAGCTACGGTGCAGCGGTGAGCTATATGCCTACAGAGAACGGTAATATTTACCTAAGTCACAGTAATTCTAAGCAGCCGCCCGGCGTAGCGTTAGCGCTATCAACCAACGCCGCGCAAAATGCGGTAAGGCCTGAAAATGCAGTAACCACTGAACTTGGTGTGAAATGGCAGTTCTTTAACGACCAGCTACTTGTTAGCGGTGCTGTGTTTGAAACTACGAAAGACGTGGTCGATTCACAAAATATTGAAGACGGTGTCACAGTGTATTCGCTAGCGGGTGAGCAAGAGTCTAAAGGCTATGAAGTCAGCGTTACAGGTATGCTAACGGACTCACTATCAATCTCTGCGAACTATGCGAGTTTAGATACTGAAGTTACCCAGGACACGACAGCGGATTCTATCGGTAACGGTCTACAAGCGTCGCCAGATGATACGGCTAACATTTGGGTTAACTATGCTGCAATGGATAACAAACTGAATGTGGGCGGTGGTATCTATTACAACTCTGGTGAAACCTACTGGCGCAGAAATACGGCTTATTTCACGGTCGATTCTTACACTACGCTTTTCCTAATGGCATCTTATCAAGTGACAGAGGATCTAAAGCTTCAGTTAAACGTTGATAACTTAACAGATGAAGAGTACGTGGTAGATTACAGCGCTAAAGGGCACTTCCGTCCAGGGAACCCTCGAAGTGTAGCTGTCTTTGCTAACTATACTTTCTAATTGAGTATTCGTTATTATAAAACCAGCCTTAGGTAAACAGACCTCTGGCTGGTTTTTTATATTTTACTCGCTTTGCCACAATGGGAACATCATGCTGGTTAGAATTGAGAACTTCCTTACCAAACAAGAAGTCACCGATGCGGTGTCGCTTCTTGAGAAAGCCGATTGGGTTGATGGCGCTGTAACAGCGGGGCATTTAGCGTTACATGCCAAGAAAAACCTGCAGTTGCCTGAAGATTCTCCCACGGCACGCCAGCTAGGGGATTTCATTTTGAGCTTGATGGGTCAGTCGCAGCATATTCTTGCAGCAGGATTACCAAACAAAATATACCCTCCCATGTTCAACTGCTATCAGAGTGAAGGAGAGTTTGGCGATCATATCGACAATACCATTAGGCGAGTGGCAGGAACCGCTGTTAAGGTTCGTACAGATATCTCAATGACGGTTTTTCTCAGTGAGCCCGAAGAATATGAAGGGGGAGAACTCGTAATCCAAGATACCTATGGAGAACAACGTGTGAAGTTCGCTGCGGGCGATATGGTGATGTATCCCTCGACCAGCTTACATAGAGTGACGCCAGTTACAAAAGGCCGTCGGCTCGCGTCCTTTTTTTGGATGCAAAGTTTAGTAAGAAGTGCTGAACAACGCCGTATTCTGTACGACTTAGATATGAGTATTCAGGCACTTAGCGCCGAGACGCCTAATAACGCTGAAATTGTCAGGCTTTCGGGTGTGTATCACAATCTGTTAAGACAGTGGAGTGAAACCTAAGCTTAAAGACCTGCAAGTAATGCGTGTTTGCGCGGTGAAATTTTCTAAGAAATTATCTAATCTGTGGGCCATAAACAGTGCTTATTTATTTCTTCTATGGAGCCTACGCCGCAAAGCGCCATTGTCATTTCAAGCTCGTCTCTCAACAATCGAATAGTGTGAGCAACACCTAATGCCCCCGCCGTGGCTAATCCGTACATCAGAGGCCGACCAATAAGCACGGCGTTAGCACCCAGTGCCATGAGCTTTACCACATCAGCGCCTCTGCGCACACCGCTGTCGGCCAGTACCATCATTTCATCACCAACCGTTTGGCGAATAATAGGAAGCATTTCTACCGGTGAAGGCACGCTGTCCAAAGCACGGCCGCCGTGATTCGACACTACAATACCCGCTACGCCAAGTTCCGCTGCTTTTTGAGCGTCCAGTGGATTAAGAATACCTTTCAACACAATGGGCAATGACGTGTGTTGCTGGATAAAAGCAATATCGTCCCATGTAGGAGCCTGTGCCATAAGCCCTTGAAATACTAAGCTCTTGCCTTCTCCAGGGTGTACTAAGGGAGGAGGCGTATCTATATTGACCGCGCGCACATTTGGAGGGAGCGAAAATTCAGCTCTCTGCTCACGATTGCGCAAGCCATTAATGGGTGCATCGATGGTGATTACCAATGCTGAAAACTGAAAGTGCTCTGCTTTTTGTATGAGTTCTAGAGTTTGTGAACGGGTAGGTTGAACATAGAGTTGAAACCAGCGGGGGCTTTCCACCTGATTAGATATATCTTCAAAGGAGCAACTGGCTAGTGTGCTCATCACCCATAAGCCGCCTTGAGCTTGTGTTGCCATCGCCGTCGCAATCTCACCATCGGGATGCGCTAGCACTTGATAAGCAACAGGCCCTGAAATTATAGGGTGATCAAACTGCTGCCCTAACAAGGTGGTTTTAGTTCCCCCCAGTTTGACATCTTTCATAGCGCGGGGAAGTAGACACAGGTCGTCTAGTTTTTCTCGATTTCTTCGCATCGACAATTCATCTGCAGAGCCACCGGCAATATACGCCCACGATTGTGGAGTTAGTCGCTCCCGAGCCAGGTTCTCGTAATCAGACAGTGCTGCAAGGGTTTTAGGAATTGTATTTAGCGGTGTTTTAAGCATATTCGTCAGTTTTATGTAAAGAAAGTAAAAAGCCTTTCAATATTAATTAAATTGCAAATGATAATAATTGTCATTAAGATGCAGTGCGATTTGAGCACGATTAGCCACTTCTTGCAAATAAGAAGAGAAATAAAGCGATGAAAATTCCCTATGACAGACAGGGGATGCAAGTTTCTACGGATAGTCTCACTTTTGGGCATTCTTTCTTGGAATAACAATAATCACACCAATTGCCCTAACTCAAATAGTTAGTGCTTTGCTCATGTTTGGCGTTAGAGCCATTTATGAAGTTAAGCCGCGCGTAACAAGACACAACATTTTGAAATGGCGAGCCACTGGCTGGCCAACACTCAACACATTAAGGATTATCAAATGCCTGTAAATGGTAAGCGCATTATTTTGTTAGGAACCCTGTTTCCCATGTTGTCAGCGGGTGTACTGGCGCAAAGCGAAGAGATAGAAACGCTCGACACAACCGTTGTGCAATCTGCGTCTGAAGAGCTGAAGCAAGCCCAAGGCGTGTCTATCATTACGGAAGAAGATTTCAAACGTCGTCCTGTCACTAATGATATCGCTGAAATTGTAAGAACCATGCCGGGTATCAACCTTACAGGTAACTCAAGCTCAGGACAGTATGGCAACAAACGTCAAATCGACATTCGCGGAATGGGTCCAGAAAATACGCTTATTTTAATTGACGGCAAGCCAGTGTTGTCGCGTAACTCTGTAAAAATGGGCCGTTCAGGCGAGCGAAACACACAGGGCGACAGCAACTGGGTTCCAGCTGAAGCGATTGAGAGCATTGAAGTTATTCGTGGTCCAGCAGCAGCTCGCTATGGCTCTGGCGCATCAGGTGGTGTTATCAATATTATCACTAAGTCTCCTGATGAAGCTTCTACCTCTATCACCGCTCAGACCGAGCTTTCTTCAAATAAATACGAAGGCGACAACCGTCGTTTTAACCTAGTAACAAGTGCGCCTTTATCTGAGCGCTTCTCTCACCGCACTATTGTTAACTACAACGAACAGGACGCTGACGACCCGCGCGTAAATTTAGACGCAACAGACGTAACAACTGGCCGCGGCGGTACAGCAAAAGCGGTAGGTGCAGGACGTGAAGGTGTTGAAAATATCGACGTGCGTACTCTTGTTCGCTTCGACCAAGATGATATTAATCGCTGGGACTTTGAAGCAGCCTATAGCCGCCAAGGCAACCGCTATGCCGGTGACAATGCATTTCAAGGCGTAAGCTACCCCGTTGATGAAAACGGCAACGTCATCATACCTGAACCTGAAGACCTGGCAGAAACCGATCCTCAGAGCTTAATTGGTGAAGAAACACTAGTAATGCACCGTCGTACGTTCGGTGTAACACACAATGGTGAGTATGACTTCGGCGATTCATTTAGCTATATCCAATACGAAAGCACGTCTAACAGCCGTTTAGGTGAAGGCTCTGCAGGTGGTGGTGAAGGTCGCATTAATAGCCTTGAGATGACCACCATCAAATTAGAGAACATTACGGCAAAGACCGAGTGGAATGTGCCTTTAACGTTAGGCGGCTTCAATCAAACCGCAACGTTTGGTGCGGAATACCGCAAAGAGACCCTAGACGATTCAGTTAGCAATCAGCTTTCTCTGAACGTGGTTGATGACGGTACTATTCCTGGTGTAGAGACTGACCCAGAAAATCGTCCATCTGAAACCGACGCCACGCTTGTAGGTGTGTATGTTGAAGACAACATCATGCTAACGGATTCAATCACGCTTACGCCTGGACTACGTTTTGATGATCACAGCAAAGCGGGTACAAACCTTAGCCCGAGCTTGAATGCATCATGGCAGGCATCGCCTAATATTGTGGTTCAAGGTGGTATTAGCCGTGCTTTTAAAGCACCAAATCTCTATCAATTAAACCCTAACTACGTGTACTACACACGAGGTAATGGTTGCCCAGTTGACTTCTCTAACCTAGGTGGCGGGTGTCACATTCTAGGGAACCCTGACCTAGAGCACGAAACCTCAGTAAACAAAGAAATTGGTGTTAACTACACCAACGAAGAGGGTTTGAACGCGGGTATTACTTACTTCCACAACGACTATAAAGACAAAATTGGCACCGGTAATGTACCGCCAGAGTATGTGTTACCTGGCGAAGAAGGTGGCGAGGCAAACGTTCAGGTATTCCAGTGGTTTAACGTTCCTGAAGCGGTTATTTCTGGCCTTGAAGGTAACTTGTTGTTCCCTGTAACCAGCACTATTGAGTGGTCGACCAACTTTACCGTGATGCTTGAGTCAGAGGATAAATCTACTGGCCAGCCATTATCTATCGTTCCTGACTACACAGTGAACTCGCTAATAAGCTGGCAAGCCACCGATGCACTTGAGCTTGTGCTTAGCGCTCAACACTACGGTGAGACAGAAAGCCCTACGGCCAGCGTTAATTCGGGCGCCGTTATCGAAGCTGATGATCGCGAAGCCTATACCATCACCAACATTAACGCCATTTACGCGTTCGACGAAAACTTAAGCTTCAACGTGTCGGTTAAGAACTTGTTTAACGAAAGCGTTAAGCGTGAAGGTACACAAGCATCTAACGCAGGGGCGAATACTTTCAATGAACCAGAAAGAAGCTTCTTGTTGTCTGCTACTTACCAGTTCTAATACTTAGCAAGCAGTAACAAGACATTAAAAATGCCGGCCTCGATAGCGATATCGACGTGCCGGCAATCTCATTAATTCAGCCAAGAGATGTAAGGGATTTGAATGAAAGTTAAGAGAAGTGCAGCGCTTTCTTTTGTACTGGTATCACTTGCCGTGGCCTCATCAGGTATTGTGATGGCAGCAACAAAAGCCAGCGATATCGACGGGCTCACTGAAAAGTGGATTAGCATTGAGCGCCAGACGCAAAAGCTAGAAAACGAGTGGCGTGAATCAGAGCCTGCATTGCGTCAGCGTATTCAACTGCTTAAAGCTGAACGTACTCAGCTGCAGAGTATGATTGACGAAAGTAAGGCTGCAACCACCGACGTAGAAGCCCAGCGAGAAGCACTGCTTTCTGAGCAAAGCGAGCTTGAAGCACAACAGGGTGGGGTAGAGCGTGCATTGACTGGAGTAATAGGGCAAGTAGACAGCCTTTACTCGTCGCTGCCTGAAATTATTCGCCAGACGTGGGATAAAGAGCAAGCCGAATTAGCGGCTGACGCCGACACGTCAAATAAGCTTCAGGTCACCCTTGCAAAACTTTCATCCCTTGCGCAATTCAATAGCAAACTTTTGGTAAACGAAACCGTAATGCGTGCTCCCGATGACAAAGATGTATTAGTTAAGCAGTTCTTTGTTGGCAGCAGCTATGCGTGGTTTACCAACGCCGATGGTCAATATCAGGGGGCCGGTCGCGTTAAAAATGGCGAGTGGCAGTGGCAATTCAGTGACAATGTCGATAGCGAATCGGTAGCGCTTGCCGTCGCTATTTTTGAGAAAAAGCATGAACCTGACTTTGTTTCTTTACCACTTACACTGGCTAAAGGAGAAGGCGAATGAAATGCTTTTCTCACGTTCTCACAGCATTTAATCCAATGTTGAAGTCCTCTCTCATTGCAGCATGTGTTGCTTTGTGCGCTGCTGTGGTTTGTGTACCGGCAGTGGCAGCGCCTGAAGATAGCATGCTGGCCAATATTAAAGACGCGAAAGCGCGTCTGGAACGCACAGAAAGCAAAATTAGTAAAGAGCGGGTAGCGCTGGCTAATGAATTGCGTGCGCTTGAACAGCAGGTAATGAAACTGCGCAATGAAACCACGGTAGCCCGCCGTAAAATGGACGAAAGAACCCTTAGTCTTTCACAGTTAGAAAATCGCCTATCGAGCTGGAGCGAGCAACAAGAGTTCCAACAAAATTTGTTGAGCCGTTTCCTGCTTCAAACTGGTGTAGACAGTCTGTCATTAAGCGAAATGAGCTTGTCTGACAAAGTCCAGAAAGTGGGTGAAAAAGCGAAAAAGTTTGCCAATCAACAAACCCCTAATTTCAGTGCAGGAAAGGTTGTACTGGCGAATGGCGAAGTGACCCAAGCAAAAGTGCTTACTCTTGGCCCGGTGACGTGGTATCTGGCGCAAGCACAAAACGTTGCGGGTACGGCAGAGCGTAAGCAAGACCTGTTTACCTCTACGTCCACTTTTTCAGATACGGATACCGAAAGCCTTGCAAGCTTGGCAAGCAGCGGCAATGGCAGCATCAAAATTGATCCTACCCTTGGCCGCGCAGCTACACGCGAGCAAGCGTCAGAAGGGGTAATTGAACATGTTGTGAAAGGCGGAGTGTGGGTGATCCCTATCGTTTTGTTTGCCCTTCTCGCTACACTTATCGCACTGTTTAAAGTTATTCAGCTATGGCGCTTACCGAAGGTTAAGCAAGTAGCATCAGGCAAAGCTCTGGTGAACATGGTGGGCAGTTCAGGTGTGGGCTTCTTTGATGGCATGCAGCGCGAGCTGTATGACATAACTAAGCGTGCAAGCACGCCAACTGAACGCGACGACGAACTGTTTTCTGCACTCCAGCAAGACAAAATCAAGCTAGAAAAATACAACGGCACCATTGCTGTAACCGCTGCCGTTGCACCCTTGCTAGGTCTTCTAGGTACGGTAAGCGGCATGATTGAAACCTTTAGAATGATGACGGCATTTGGCTCAAGCGACCCCGAAGTTATTTCTGGCGGGATCGCTAAAGCCTTGGTTACGACAGAGTTAGGCTTAGTTGTGGCCATACCGGCATTAATTCTAAATGCCGTACTCTCTCGCAAAGCGCGACATTACTACGAAGAGCTCGAAAGTTTCGCGCTTGTACTTAGCAATGACGAGCCTGACGTTGCTGAGAAAAGCGACCAAAAGAGTGATGGTCAAAAGCAAGCGAGCGCAAGCTAATGATTGAACAGCTAGCGGGAAATGCATTGTGTTGGTTAATGCTGCTGGTGGCATGGTTTGCTTACCAGCAAATCTTTGTGTTGTTTACTACACGCAAAGAGATAGCCCAAGTGCGTGATGGAGAGAAAGAGCTAACAAAGCGAGAAATGGTACCTGCCGTGCTGGTTAGTGCTCTTCCCTTGATGGGCCTGCTAGGAACAATTGCAGGCCTACAAGTGAGTTTCACCGGAATGATGTCGTTAGGTGTCGATAGTCAAGTCGTCACTGGTGGCATTGCCGATGCACTTTTTACCACTCAGCTTGGCTTAACCTTGGCTATTCCTGGCTGGCTTTTGTTGATGTTTGTTAATGGTGCGGTAAAGCGCGCCGAAGCAAGGGAGGCGTAAACATGGCAAGTCGATTACAGCGACGCCTTGAAAACCAGCAAGCGCAAGGCATTGATATGTCTCCGCTACTAGACGTGGTTTTTATACTTTTAATTTTCTTTATCGTTTCAACAGTGTTTGTAAAAGAGACTGGGGTAGAGGTAGATAAACCACAGGCAATATCAGCACAAAAGCTCGATCAAATGGCCATTATGCTGGCAATTACCCGAACCGGTGAAGTGGTGTATGACAGTGCCAATATCGGTGTGAGCGGTGTGCGCTCTACCGTTGAGCAATTGTTGATGAAAGAACAACGCCCAGTAGTCATTCAGGTAGATAAAGCCGTTCGCTCTGAATTACTGGTAGAAGTCATAGATGAAGCCAAACTGGCGGGTGCCGACACGGTAAACATCGCCACTTTGAAGCCATAGCGAACGAGGCAAAATTCAATGAAATACAATCTTCAACCTTCTCTACTTAGCGGTGCGGTGCTCGTTAGTGCGCTTGGCGTTATGTGGCTAGGGCACTTTTTGTCTAATCTGCAGCCCGACACTATGGTTGTGCGCAAGTTAGACATTGCGGTAACACCTCCACCGCCGCCGCCCCCTAAAACGCAAAATGTAGTGGAAGAGACTGAACTTGTTATGCAGGTAGAGGGCAGTGGCGCAGCCATGACCATGGCGGATTTAAGTGTTGAGCCAGATATTCAAGTGCCAAAGCCCGACATGCCAAATGTCAAAGTGACCCAAACCCAATGGGATATGCCTGATATTGAATTGGACGCCTTTGGGCTAAGCGAACTGGATTCAAAGCCTACCTTGCTGACTCCGGTCAAAATACGTTTCCCCAAGCGACTTAAAAAGCAAGGTATCAAGCGGGTGATTGTAAAGCTCGACGTCATTATTGACGAACACGGCAACGTAAAGCTGATGGATATTGTCGAGAACCCGCATCACGAGCTCAATAAAGAAATAATGCGTTTTGTTAAAGCCAGCAAATTTACATCGCCCTACAAAGAGGATGAAGCGGTGAAGGCGCGTTTTATTTGGCCCGTAGTTATAGAGGCCTAATAGAAGCCTATTAAAGGCCTGGTTTAGCGCAATAAAGCGAAATAGAAGCTAAAGAATTTAGAGGTTGATTGAGACAATGTTAAACAAGATTACAGCCGTAACTGTCCTCAGCTGTGTAGTGAGCGCGCTGGCTTTTGTTAAGCCAGTAAGTGCGAAAATAACGGTGGAATTGGAAGAGCCCGATTGGCAGTTTGTCATGCGTCAGCATCATAGAGATGATCATCGTGAACGTATATCCCGTGAAGAAGGTGAGTTTATCGGGCGCATTCAGGCCGACTTGCAAGCAGGCAATTATTCAAACGTTGCCAGCGCATTTGCAACCCAGGATATTTCTCAATTTAGTCCACGCTTGCGCGAGCTTTACGGACAAGTGCTATTGAATGAGAAAAACTACTCACTTGCCGAAAAAGTGCTGTTAGACGTTATCGATGCTATGCCAAACCTTCCATCGGCGCACAGAAGTTTGAGCATGGCGTATTTAATGACAGATAAATTGGCCAAAGCACGCACTCATTTAACTAAAAGCGTAGAGCTAGGTATTCAAGATGCCCAACTTTTCGGGCAGCTAGCCTATACCAATGTTCAGCTTGGCAAACCTGTCACCGCTATTGGTGCTTATCAAAATGCGTTGATGCTCGAACCTGAAAACAAGCAATGGTATCAAGGTTTATTGTTCGCGCTTATTGAAAGTAATGCACTTGCACAGGCGGAAAGCTTGCTAAGCGAAATGTTGGTAGATGATGAAAGTAATCAGCAGCTTTGGCTCCAACGGGGACAAATAGCGTTAAAGCAGGGTGACATGGTAAAGGCGCTGAGCAGCTTAGAGACTGCCCTTTCTTTGGGTGACAGCTCGCTGTCGAACTTGATTTCAGTGGCCAAATTGCACGTTTCTGACGGCAGTCCGCGGCGCGCAGCAGACATACTGGCTACCCATGCGAAGACTTTCATTACCGACAAAGATGGGGAAGGCTTCGACGCTTACTCCAAAATAGCGGCTTACTTAGCGGCTAATGAGCAGTGGTCTGATTTAGGTAAATTAACGCAAGCTGCCGACAACAATGTGAAAAAGCTCACGACCACTCAAGCAGCTACGCTTAATGTACTTAAAGCTCAGTTGGCTATGGGCAAAGGGCAAAGCAAAACGGCAATTTCCCTTTTAACCAAAGCTATTGCTGACGCCCCTGACAATGGAGAGGCGCTGTTGTCTCTTGCTTCACTTTATCGTCAACAGAACAACGTCGAACGTGCCAAAATGACCTATCTGCGAGCTGAGTCACTCGCCGACGTTAAACAGCGCGCCATGCTCGGGCGTGCGCAAATTGCCATAGATCAGCGTCAGTACCAAGATGCACTTACGCTTTTACGACAAGTCTATAAATCGTACCCATCCCGTTCTGATTTACTTGGCAACATCCAGTCACTAGAAAACCTAGTGAAGAACACAATATGAAAAGCCAAACGGTAAACCGCGTCGCCATAAATCGTGGACGATTGGATGTCGCACTTAGAACGCTGATTGCTGTGGCACTGGGCTACGCTTTTTCAGCGTGGCTAAGCAGTGCTATCGCCAATTTTATAGGGGCTGACGGACGAGAGCACGAAGTGCTGGTAAGAATGCTGTTCTTTTGTGTTTACTGCACCTTCATCCTTTTTACGTTCATCTTTGATACGACGAAAAAGGCGTCCATCATAATGACAGCGCTCTGTGCGTTAGCCTTATGTCTTTATTCAATCAGTACAGGGCTTTAACATGAAAGGGAATGTCAGAAAGTCTATGACGTGGCTTCATACTTGGAGCTCGGTACTTGTTGGTTGGTTACTCTTTGCTATTTTTTTCACCGGTACGCTGTCGTTTTTTAGAACCGAAATAACCTATTGGATGCAGCCAGAACAACACGCCGCAGTACCCAGCGAAAAGGCGCTAGAGCACGGTTTACGCTATCTTGCGATCAATGCGCCCAATACAAGTGAATGGCAACTCTCACTACCAGATGCGCGCTCGAATACACTCGACTTGTCGTGGCGCGACGCTAATGCAGGTAACGAGCGTCGTCGAGGTCCACGGGTCATGTTGAACCCGTCCACGGGTGAAGAGATAAAAGTAAGGGAAACGGCCGGTGGCAACTTCCTTTATCGTTTTCATTTCGAGTTATACGGTATCGACAGAACCATTGGACGCTGGATAGTAGGCGTAGTCAGTATGATGATGTTTGTTGCTATTATCAGCGGCGTCATCATGCACAGAAAAATCTTTGCCGATTTCTTTATGTTCAGGCCAAAGAAGAAGCTGCTGAGCTGGATAGATGGGCACGCCATAAGTGCGGTATTAGCACTACCATTTCATATCATGATCACCTTTTCTGGTTTGATTCTATTAGGCGCCACGCTATTGCCTTTTAACAGCGAGGAGCGCGTGCGGCACCGTCCTCAAGGTACAGAAGTACGCCAGAATGCGCAGCAGCAAAATCTAGCTTCACCAGACATTAATGCCTTATTGGCCTTACCCATCTCTTCGATGATTGCTCACGCTGAGCGCACATGGCAGGTGCCGGTTGAAAGCCTATCTATTACTCACCCGGGTAAAGCTAACGCTCAGTTTACGCTAAGTGGGAACAACAGAACGCAGTTAAGTGCGGGGCGTGGAGGAAGTAGTGCGCTGGTATTTAACGCACAAGGCGAAGTCATTAACGAGCGCCCAGCCTCAGTAGCCGCTAACGCCAGCCAGGCGACGTATAACTATTTGGATATGCTACATCAAGCGCGCTTCGCCGATACCCTTACTCGCTGGTTACTATTTTTTGCCGGTATTCTGGGTACCATTATGGTGGGAACGGGCTCTGTTTTGTGGGTAGTGAAACGGGCAAAGCAGCAGCTTGGAGAGTTTGGTTTTGAATTGGTCAGAGGCAGTAATATAGGCAGCATTGCAGGATTAATGTGTGCGACCGGTGGCTACTTTTGGGTAAATAGACTACTTCCTGCTGATCTAACGTCTCGAAGCTTATGGGAAATTAAGGTGTTTTTCGCAATATGGTTGGTGTGTGTGGTTGCAGGGTTTATTTGGCGAGACAAAAAAGGGTGGGTAATTCAACTTGGCTTTGCAGCAGTGTTGTTTGCGCTTGTGCCTTTGCTTGACCACCTCACCTCAGCAACAGGCTTAGATTTCGCGGTTGCAAATGGTGATAGCCTGAGAGTGGGTTTTGACCTTATGTGCATAACACTTGCGGCAGTACTCGGCTATGCTGCTTACCACGTCAAAAAAGCCAAAGCCGTGAAAGCAAAACGGGTGAAAAGCACACCGTCACCTAAGCGAAAAGACACAGCTCGCCAAGATAAGCCGCAAGGTGACAACAGCGAGGCATTAATATGAGTGTCATTCTGGATGTGGTGTTCGCATTTGTGCTTACTTATTTGAGTTTCTTACTACTCTCGCTTGGCAACAAGAAGCATGCCGGTATCACTCGACTAACCAGTACACCTTCACCACTACTTTTAATTGTGCTTCATAGTTTGGCGTATTTGCTTATGGCAATAAGCCTCATGAACTGCATAGACGTGTGGAAGACCGAAATTGGTGTGGTGGTATGGATAGGGCTTTTACAGCTTGCAAGCGTGATGGTTTCAGCAACGTTTACCTATTTACCTACCCTTTACACCGTGGTGTGTAATTACCTATTGCTTGTCGCTTTTTGGGGGCCTCGTTTACGCGAAAAGTGAAGCAATACTTAAAGGTTGTTGAGCAAAAAATACAATAATGAGAATAAATCTCATTTACATTGAAAAGGGTGGAAATATCTGTATTATCTAGTCCGTTGAATTAATCAATATCACCGAGTAGTACAGAGAGTTAGCAACGAAATTATGAGTTTTTCTTTAGGCGGCATCCGCCAATGGCACTGGATTAGTGGCGCAGTCTGTCTGGTCGGGATGATGTTATTTGCCCTAACGGGGATTACGCTAAATCACGCTGCAGACATTCCAGCGAACAGAACTGTAACGTCAGCTGAATCAAGCCTACCACCGTTGGTTGTCGAACAATTGGTTTCTCTGGACACCGGTGACATAGCCATTCCAAGCGAACTCGTCGCGTTTATGCAGTCGCAAGAGGGTATTTCACTACCTTCATCGGTGACGGGAGAGTGGGATGGTATTGAATTTTATGCCGCTTGGCCTGGACCCGGTGCTGACAGTTGGATAGCAGTAGATGCTGAACTTGGCACAGTAACTTATGAAAACGTTGATAGAGGATGGATATCTTATTTCAATGACCTGCATAAAGGGCGGAACACGGGAAATGCCTGGCGCTGGTTTATCGATATCTTCGCTGTTGCCTGCATTATTTTTAGCGTAACTGGGCTGCAACTATTAATGCGTCACTCGAAAACACGCGCGTCTACTTGGCCCATTACTACGCTCGGTGTGCTCATCCCGTTTGTCATTATTTTACTGTTTGTGCACTAGCGCGACGCTAGTGGCACTTACCTACACAATTTTAAGGAGTGTTTACATGAAAATGCGAAAAGGCGCAGTTATCGCATCGACTTTATTAAGTATGACATTTGCCTCTGGCGCTATTCACGCTGCAAGCCAAGCCAAACTTGACGTGGCCTTACCGCAACTTGATGTGGCTGAATATCACAAACCTTATCTTGCCGTGTGGATTGAAGACAGTAAACGCAAGGCTACTCAAGTCGCCGTATGGTACGACGTTGAAATGCGTGAAGACAAAGGGAAAGAGTGGCTTAAAGACTTGCGCCAATGGTGGCGTCGTGGTGGGCGAAGCCTTGATTTGCCTTATGACGGACTTACCAGTGCAACAAAAGGCCCAGGCGATTACAGTCTTGATTCGCAGCTAAATAAAGCGTTAGCAGAACTGCCAGAGGGCGATTACACGCTTCGCGTTGAGGCATCACGAGAAGTAGGCGGAAGAGAAGTACTGTCTCTGCCATTTTCATTACCGCTATCTGCTGCGTCACTACCGGTAGAGGTGAAAGGAAATTCAGAACTTGGGCGTGTAGTACTGCGTCTGGAAGACTAATCTGCTGAGGCGCTAATTCAACGCTCACTCAGTAGAGATCCAATAAGAGGACATTATGAAAAAACTATCAGTAAAAGCTTCAGCCATTGCGCTAGCAGCAACACTTGCCGTGTCATTTTCAGCCAGTGCGCATCGCGCGTGGTTACTTCCTAGCTCTACCGTACTATCAGGTGAAGAAGCTTACGTGACGTTTGATGCTGCTATTTCAAATACTATTTTTCACCCTGACCACTTCGCAATGAACGCCAGTAACTTAGTGGTTCAATCGCCAGAAGGTGAAGCCGTAGACGTAGAAAATATGGCACGCGGTAAGTACCGAACCACCTTTGATTTGAAATTAAACAAAGAAGGTACATACAAACTGACGTCTGCCAGCAATGGTATTCGCGCATTTTGGCGAGATGAAGAAGGCAAGCGCAAGATGTGGCCGGGCCGTGGTGAAGAATATAAGCCGGAAGAGTTCGCAACAGCCGTGCCTAAGAAAGCAAAAGATCTTCGCGTAATGCAAAGCTCTCGCCGCGTAGAAACGTTTGTTACTCTTGGTGCGCCATCGGATAAGGTGTTCACGCCTGATAACGTGGGTTTGGAGCTAGTGCCAGTGACTCACCCTAATGATTTATTTGCCACCGAAACGGCAACGTTCAAGTTACTTATTGACGGTGAGCCTGCGGTTGGCGCCGAGGTGGAAGTTGTGCGCGGTGGTATGCGCTACAGAAATGATCAGGAAACGATTAAAGTCACGTCTGACAAAAATGGTCAGATTGAAATTACATGGCCGCAAGCCGGTATGTACTTTGTAGAAATTGGCTATGAAGACGATAAAGCGCAAAAGCCTGCAACGTCTCGTAACGGTAGCTACTCAGGCACATTTGAAGTACTTCCGCTGTAATAACCGCACGTTATTGCGCAGCTAGGGGCTGTAAACGTTCTTTAAATACTCACAGAGCAACAGCCTCTTAAGTTTCTAGCTATTTCAATACAACGGCATAAAAGTTAAGCACATGACAGAAACACACCGTCTACTCATAGCAATAGTAAGCATTGGCATGTATATGCTGTGGGTAGCGGTGTTATTTTTTAAACATCGAAAGCAATACAACTATGCAGTATCAGGCGAGGAGACCCTTGTCGTATACGCAAGCCAAACCGGTACGGCCGAAAAAATTGCACGCGCAAAGGCCGCGGCGCTATCACAGCAAGAGCAAACGTCGGTAGTGTCCATGGCATCTTTGAAACTCAACACGTTAAGTAGTGTGTCGAAAGTCATTTTTGTTGTCAGTACCTACGGTGAAGGCGAGCCCCCTGATGCGGGTAGAACCTTTAGTAAAGCGCTAAAAAAAGCGTCGTCGAATCAATCTGATTACCTTTCCCATCTGTCTTTTGAAGTGGTGGGATTAGGCGATAAGCAGTACGCCGCGTTTTGCCAATTCGCAGTCACGTTGTTTGATAATATCAGTGCACTAGGCGCACGTGCACTTTCTCCGCTAACGACATTAGATTCAGGGAAAGGTGAGCATTTGTCTTTGCTTGGTTCGTTGCCACAGGATGAACTGCACCCCACCCATGCTTTCACACTGAAAAACCGGGTTCAATTAAATGAAATAAGTCTAGCTTCTGGCGAGACTTCAAACGAACCCTCTGACCAGTCTGAGAGCAAACCTTCGAACTCAGCGTCGCCAGGCCTGTTCGGCTTGTCCTTGAACGTTGACCATTCTAATCATACACAAAAATTACATGAACAATGGGAAGCGGGAGACGTGTTGGAAGTCCTTATTCCTCAGCAAGGGCAGTCACCGATTGTAAGCCGAAGCTACACCATTGCGTCGGTACCACAAGAACACGACGTAAAGCTTGTAGTTCGACAGCTGGTTAAAGACAACGGCCAACTTGGGCTAGGTTCTGGATTACTTACCCGTTCTTTACCTGTATCTCAGCCAGTACAGGCCTACATTCGAAAAAATACCAGCGCAATTATTACTAATACTCAGTGCCCATTGTTATTAATTGCTGCGGGTAGCGGCATTGCGGGGGTACGAGCTCAGCTTGCAAAACGCGCATTGCTTGAGAACGCTGGGCCAGTTTGGATATTTTTTGGCGAACGTCATCCCATGCAAGATGATGTGCTTGATAAAACGCTATCGCCTTTCCAGAATAGTGACTGTATTTTTAAAAAGTCAGTTATTTTCTCCCGACAGAAAGGTGGTGGTTATGTTCAACAGCGTCTTGTTGAGCAGCGAGATGAGGTTAAATCCTTCTTAGGCGATACCGGACAAGTATACGTATGTGGGCATTTTGAGGGAATGGGCCAAGGCGTTGACATGGCTTTGCAGTCCATACTTGAAGCGCAAGCCTACAATGCGTTAGCTGACGAAGGACGTTATCACCGCGACCTTTACTAATGTGGAGAACAGCAGGCAAATAATGTCTGTTTTACGCTTTCCTGTTTCACCGCTTAATCATCGCTAATAAACCTCAAAAGCCTTACAGCTAAATCCCAAACTTTGAGTTAGACTTTAGTCTAATGTGTCAGGCCCTTGCCTTGTCGCATGTTTAAATATGCGCAACAGTACGTTGGGCATACCTTAAATAGGTGTTTTCTTATTCAGGTATGACCTTTCGCCACCGATAATTGGTGTAATGTTTGAACTGAAAATAAGAAAATCAACAGGCTAGGGGCTGCTGACCTTTGTTGTACGTTTAAACCAAAATTCGTACACCAAAGAACAATAGGCCCTAGGGCCTGTCGATAAAACAAATTAGGACGACAGTATGCAGTCTATTGCCATTGTTATACTGGGCATCATCGGAATGTTGCTCGGTTGGTTCGTATATTCGAAGTTTATTGCGAGCCGTATATTTAAGTTGGATGATAGTTTTGTAACACCAGCCCATACAATGAAAGATGGGGTGGACTATGTTCCCACCAATAAAGTTGTATTGTGGGGGCACCATTTCACCTCCGTGGCGGGGGCAGCACCCATCGTAGGTCCAGCTATTGCTGTCTACTGGGGATGGGTTCCTGCGGTACTTTGGGTTGTGTTCGGTACGATATTGTTTGCCGGTGTGCACGATATGGGCGCTCTATGGGCTAGCGCACGCCACAAAGGCAAATCAATGGGCGCGCTGTCTGAAACCGTCATCGGAAAACGCTCTCGTTCACTATTTATGATAGTGATCTTCCTAGTACTCTTAATGGTTAATGCGGTATTTGGCGTGGTTATCGCGAACTCTTTTGTCTCCCAACCCAATGCGGTATTCCCAGCTTGGATGGCAATCGCAGTTGCATTAGTCATAGGTCAATTGCTTAAACGTAATTTCAGCCTCATACCCTTGTGTATTGTGGGGATTATTGTGCTTTACGCATCGGTGTATGCGGGCAGTTATATCCCACTAAGTCTACCGGAAACCATGTTTGGTTTAGCAGATAAAGCAAACTGGATCATTATCTTATTTATTTACGCCGCTATTGCATCGCTGTTACCAGTGTGGATGCTGTTACAGCCTCGTGATTTCATTAACGGTATGCAGTTACTTGTTGGCTTGTTCCTGCTTTATGGTGCTGTGTTCTTTGCTATGCCGGATATCACGGCGCCAGCTTTTAACGCTCAAACCGCTGTCGATTCTCCAAGTCTTATCCCGCTGTTGTTCGTTACTATTGCGTGTGGCGCTGTTTCTGGTTTCCACGGTATTGTGTCTTCAGGTACCAGCTCTAAGCAGCTAGACAAAGAGACCGATGCACGCTTTGTTGGTTACCTAGGCGCGGTCGGTGAAGGTTCACTGGCACTTATTACCATTGTCGCTGTGAGCGGCGTTGCGTTTGCAGCTTCTCCAGAAGAATGGCACGAAGTATACAGCCATTTGGGTGCGGGTAGCGTGGGTGCATTTATCACTGGTGGTGCAAACCTAATTCAGCAGGGTTGGGGGTTGCCGGTAGATTTCTCGTCAACGATCCTTGCGGTAATGGTTGTTCTATTTGCTGGCACCACCATGGATTCGGGTGTGCGTCTGCAGCGCTACATAATCCAAGAATGGGGCGATATCTATTCAATTGGTGCACTTAAGAACGGCGTGGTTGCAACGCTCGTAGCTGTTGGATGTTGTTTATTGCTGGCCTTCGGTGCAGGTGGCGCGTCAGGCAGTGGCGGTATGATTATTTGGCCGTTATTCGGTTCTACTAACCAGATACTAGCCAGTTTAACCCTGTTAGTAATCTCGGTTATGCTGATTAAATTAGGTCGACCAGCGAAATATACGCTGATTCCAATGGTGTTTGTACTGATTATGGCCTTCTTTGCTGGGCTTATTAAACTTAAAGAATACTACGTTGAAGGTAACTATCTATTGGTATTCTTAGACGCAGTAGTACTTATTGTGTCTGTGCTTGTTATGCTTGAAGCTTTTTCTGTGGTGTCAAAACTCAAAAAGGAATCGAAGCTTAAAAAAGAGCAAGCCAACAGACCCTAGCGACAAAAACTTTCATGGTTGACCTCGTGGTTTAAAATCACACTTTCGAGACAGTCAACATTCGGCCAGTGCATTTGTGCTGGCCATTTTTCTTTCCTTTAAAAGCAAAACGCACTCGCATAAATCAGGTTAATCAGTTTTGCTGATTTTCTGTCATACAGCATATCTGTTATTATACTTACCGTTCTAAAACACCGTTATTTTTGTTGTTAAAAGCCGCGTTCTTCAACGTGACCTTTCAACAAAATAACCTGTGAGGCTTTGTGTCAGATATCATTTTACTTGGACAAAATTTCCTAGCACTTTTCGTTGAATCCGCGCCTTGGTTACTTCTCGGTTTGCTGGTGGCGGGTATCATGCACGAATTGGTACCCGTTTCGTTTTTGGAAAAGCACATGGGCAGCTCATCGTTTGGCTCAATTACAAAGGCCGCGGTTATTGGTGCGCCTTTACCTCTGTGCTCTTGTGGCGTTATCCCAGCGGCACTTGGGCTTAGGCGTAGCGGTGCATCTAAATCTTCCACTATCTCGTTTTTAGTGTCTACGCCCGAGACTGGCGTAGACAGTGTTTCTGTGTCCTACGCATTGCTTGGACCGTTGTATGCCATTGTTAGACCCATCGCGGCCATTACAAGCGCTATTTATGCTGGATTGATGGTGCGTTTTTTCGCAGAAGCAGAAGAGGCTCAACAACGACAATCTGACGTGACGCAGTCATCGTGCTGTGGTTCAAAGCAAGCACCTAAATCAGAGCCGCAAATACAGGCCAGCACGTCCTGTTGTGCAAGCGAAAAAACACATGCTCATAACCACGAAAGCACAGACAAGCCCAAACACGAGTCTTCGCCTTCGAAAATCACAAGCGTGCTTTCATATGCCAGTGGCAAGTTACTTGAAGACATTGTGATATGGTTATTAATTGGATTAGCACTTGCCGCGGCAATTAAAACGTGGGTACCCACCGACTTTTTAACGCAATGGGGTGATGGCGTGGTCGCCATGCTAGTGATGGCGCTAATCGGCATTCCTATGTACATATGTGCTACAGCATCAACGCCAATCGCGGTTGGGTTTCTTGCGGCGGGGCTATCGCCCGGTGCTGTTTTAGTG
>NZ_JACSOE010000062.1:0-23309 GCF_014349115.1 Alteromonas sp. BZK5
CTCTTCAATTAAATATATCGAAATATGAATCGTCGTTGTGACACTCTTAACGAGTGCCCACACAGATTGTCTTGTCTAAATTTTTAAAGAACATTCACTAGAAGCCATTGCTTCTTAGTGACCCACCCTGTTCGAGTGAGGTGCGCATTATACGCTGGAAGTTTTTGTTGTCAACACTTTTTGAAAATTTATTTTCTGAAGCGCTTCTTCTAAACTCCCGTCTTTACTGGCCTATAAAGGTAGTAGAGACTTACTTCAGGAGGCTTGCTGTTTTGCTTTTCCCCCGAAGCGGATGCGCATTTTAGGGAAATGAGCGCTCACGTCAACAAGTATTTTAAAAAAATCCTTATTTTTCGATCGTTTGCATAAACAATGCGCAATACGTTCATAAAAACCACTAATTCACCGTGCTTTTCACGATCTATAAGGTTAGTTAATTGGTAAGTCACGCTGTGTACTATAAATTAATAGAACAGTATTTGAACGTGTACGTGGATTATTGAGGGGTTTGCATGAAGGTTTCTGAATTTAAAACCGCTGGAAAACTCATAACGGGTCTTGGCGCTATTAAAGCCCTCACGGATGAAATGGCGAGATTATCCATAAAGGAATGTGCCATCGTTACTGACAAGGGCGTTTCTTCATCTGGTCTTCTTGAGCAACTACTCACACTATTACCCTCTTCACCCTTACTTATTATTGATGACATTCCACCTGAGCCTGAAGTGAATATCATAGAAGATAAGTTAGCGATACTTCGTGAGAAGCAAGTAGACGGGATTATCGCTCTTGGCGGAGGTAGCGCTATTGATAGTGCAAAAGTACTTGCAGCTACATACGATCATACTGGCTCCCTCAGTGAACTCTTCGGTGAAAATACGCTTTCAAAACGACGTTTGCCTCTTATTGTTATCCCCACTACTGCCGGTACAGGTTCAGAAGTTACCAATATTGCTATCTTGTCAGATCCGATAGAACAGATGAAAAAAGGAATTGTTAGCCACTGCTTGCTACCCGATGTTGCGATCGTTGCACCTGAAATGACAAAAACCTGCCCCCCGTCCATTACAGCAGCGAGCGGTATAGACGCATTCGTTCACGCGCTTGAAGCTTATATAAGTGTAAATGCCAGCCCAATTACCGACGCATTAGCAGAGAAAGCACTGAAGCTTATCTTTAATTCATTACTTCACGCTTATAATAACGGTGAGAACTTATCAGCACGTGAAGATATGGCCACCGGCAGTTTAATGGCCGGTCTTGCGTTTGGAAACGCGGGCGTGGGGGCAGTACATGCCTTAGCTTATCCACTAGGGGGACGGTTTCATCTGTCACATGGCATGAGTAACGCGGTAATGCTACCTCATGTATTGAAAGTAAATGCGCCGTTCTGCCAAGACAAACTTTATTGTGTGGCTAAGCTTTTAAAGGTATGTGAGCGCCACCACTCAAAAGAGGAAGCAATTAAACTGTTATTAGTTGCTATAGAAAAACTGTGTCGCGACGTAGGCATTCCCGCTTCACTCACCCACTTTAATATTCCACCTTCTTGTGTAGGGGAGTTAGCAGAAGAGGCGAGTAAAGTAACTCGCCTTCTTCGCAATAATCCCAAGCAATTGAGTATTGAAGAGATTGAAGATATCTATCGGCTAGCTTTTTAAAGTGGTCTTACCCACATATTCTTAAAGCTTACTAAGTTGCCGTGATCTTGTAATTGAAGCGGTGCGCATCCGTGAGCTTTGTACTTAGGTGCACCGATCCATTCTGTTGTCCCTTGAATTTCAGTATGATTCTGAACCACTACGCCGTTATGTATTACCGTAACATAACCTTTCGTTGCTAGCGCTTCACCGTTAAAGGTAGGCGCTTTATATATGATGTCGTAAGTTTGCCATTCGCCAGGCGCCTTCATAGCGTTAACTAAAGGAATAGTTTGCTTATATACGCTTGCCGCTTGTCCATTGGGATAGGTCTTATTCTGATATGAGTCCAAGACCTGAATTTCATATCGCTGCTGCAGGAAGATACCACTGTTATTGCGCTGTTGTCCTTCCATACCTGCTTCTGGCTGTGGCGCTTTCCACTCTACGTGCAACTGAACATCACAGAACTCTGCTTTTGTTTTGATATCGCCTGTTCCTGGCTTCACTGTTAGAACACCGTTTTCCAGCGTCCACTTAGCATCACCTTCCTTTACTGAAGTCCAGTTAGATAGGTCATCACCAATTAAAGAGATGGCATCAGAGGGCACGCCTGCCTTATCAAAAGAAACCACTTCAGGAACAGGTTCCCAAACTTCCGTTTTAGAGGTCTGTTGTTCGCGGGTTAACCGCGATTCGCTTTTCTCAGTATCTGCATCTGTCGTTGCGCATGCAGAAAGTGGCATAAGCAAAGCGACAGTTGAAGCGACGAGTGTTTTATTCATAGTGTCAGTACCTTGTTTTATCCGTTGTATAACTGTGTTGTGTTTGGCTGCTCGATAGCGCAGGTTTAGGTTGCCCACGCTTTGTCGCCCTTTTTATAAGGGAATGCACCGTCGTAACGTCCAGGAATAGCCACATATCGAAGTACCTTAGTCGCGCCAACTTGAGACGTGAAAAAGCAATAAAGTGTTAGCTGTTTTAATAACGTAAAGTAGTGAGGGGTTGGCTCATCGGTGCCTGGCTCCCACTGACTTGGCTTTCCTGTTTCAACACCTTGATAAACACCGTTAGCAAGATTCGCCGCTTTCGCTTCTACATCTAGGTCGTTAAATAAAGCCTCTCGTTCTTGCTTGGTAAGCTGAACAAATTGCTTGTTGAAACGACTTTGACATAACGAAGATATTTTCTTAATGCCATCAAGAAAGGTTTTCTGAAGCAAAGGTGTGTAGCAATCGGTTATCAACACAGCCATTGTCGCGCCAACGTTGGCCGCTTTTGCTCCAGGCGTGTCAGTTTGAGGAATGATCACCTCACCCATTTCATTCAGCAAAGCCACATCTTTTTCATTAAATAATGTGTCGCTAAGCGGTACAGCGGGCACATCTGTGTAGGCAAGTACATTACCTGCGAACAATGCTGTGCCTGTAGCAGTTGCTATGAGTTTAAGTAGTTCTCTGCGTTCCATTATAGATTTCCTCGCTTTAACTCTTCTACGGCAAAGTCTGCGGCTCTCGCCGTTAATGCCATATAGGTCAGTGAAGGGTTAACACAGCTGGCCGATGTCATTGCCGCACCATCGGTCACGAATACGTTCGGTGCATCCCATACTTGGTTATGCGCGTTAAGCACAGAGCTTTTAGGATCTCTTCCCATACGCGCCGTACCCATTTCATGAATGCCCATACCAGGTGCGTAGTCTGCATCCCAGCCTTGAACATTTTTAAGGCCAGCCGCTTCAAACATCTCAATAGCGTCTTGCTGCATGTCCTTACGCATCTTAAGCTCGTTTTCTTTAATCTCTACATCCATTGCGAGTACTGGTAAGCCCCATTTGTCGGTGACTTTTTTATTCAAGTACACTTTGTTTTCGTGATACGGAAGAATTTCACCGAAGGCTGTCATGCCTATTGTCCAAGGACCAGGCTCGGTTATCGCATCTTTAAGCCCAGCACCTATACCAAGTTCAGCTATGTCTTTGCGCCAACCTGAGCGGCTTGCACCACCTTGATAACCAAATCCACGCAAGTAATCTCGCTTATCACTTCCCCAGTTTCTAAACCTTGGCACATAGAAGCCACTCGGTCTGCGACCGTAGGTATATTTGTCGTCAAAGCCTTCTACGTCTGCCGAGGCACCTACTCTAAAGTGGTGATCCATAACGTTGTGACCCAACTCGCCGCTGCTGCTTCCTAAGCCACCGTCCCATACGTCTGTGGCAGAATTCATCAGTACCCACGCCGAGTTAAGTGCTGACGCATTTACAAAGATGATCTTGCTTTTAAATGCATAGGTCTCGTTGGTTTCAGCATCGATAATTTCAACGCCAGTCGCGCGTTTCTTGTCTTTGTCGAACAAGATCTCTTTTACTATCGAAAAAGGTCGAAGGGTTAAGTTACCTGTTTTAACCGCAGCTGGAAGCGTAGATGCCTGTGTACTGAAGTAGCCACCGAAAGGACAACCCAACCAGCACTTATTGCGGTATTGGCAATGAACACGCCCTTCTTCGGGCTTGCTTTGTGTCATGTTTGAAGTGCGGCCATGCACCATGTGCCGCGCGCCTTCATAGGCCTTTTTCACCCGCGCCGCGACACTTTCCTCTACAATGTTCATTGGCATTGGCGGCTGGTAAACACCATCTGGCAATACATCCAAGCCGTCGCGATTACCACTGATACCCGCGAATTTTTCTACGTAGTCATACCATGGTGCCAAATCGTCGTAGCGAATAGGCCAGTCGACTGCAATGCCTTCTTTAGCATTGGCTTCGAAATCTTCTTTGTTCAAACGGTAGCTTTGGCGTCCCCACAACAGTGAGCGTCCACCTACGTGGTAACCTCTGTACCAGTCGAAGCGCTTGTCTTCGGTATAAGGGTTTTCTTTTTCATTTGCCCACATACCGTACGTTTTTTCATTTAGCGGGTAGTCGCGCTTAAGCACGGGATAATCCACTTTCATTGCTTGAGTAGGCAAGTCTCGGTGAGGAAAATCCCAATCTTCTTTGTGCGCATTTTTATAATCTTTAATGTGCTCGATATTTTGGCCACGTTCTAACATGAGCACTTTTAGGCCCTTCTCAGTTAGCTCCTTAGCAGCCCAACCGCCACTGATACCAGATCCAATAACTATTGCATCATATTCGTTACTCGCCATAACACGTCCTTAAAACTTAATTCGTCGCTGTGCCTGTTCGCACGTTACACATCACAGATATGGATCGCTTGTTGTAGCGACGCTATTCTGTTGGCTTTGGTTTTCGGTGTGGGTATAAACTCTTGTGCTAAGTAGCCTTTAAATCCGGTCTCGACAATGGCTTTAGCAATTGCTTCGTAATTGAGTTCTTGTGAAGCATCTATTTCGTGACGCCCAGGTACGCCGGCCGTATGGTAATGGCCAAAGTACTGATAGTTATCTCGAATAGTTCGGATGATATCTCCCTCATTAATTTGCATGTGGTAGATATCGTAAAGCAGTGAGAAGTGCTTAGAACCTAGGCGTTTGCAAAGTTCTATCGCCCATGCAGAATTGTCGGCCATGTAATCAGGGTGGTCGACTTTGCTGTTAAACAGCTCCATGAAAATCACTACGTTGCGTTTTTCAGCATGAGGTAAAATGCGTTTTAACCCTTTAACCGCATTTTCCAGTCCATCTTCTCGTGACATGCCTCGGGCATTGCCGCTAAAGCAGATAAGGTTTGTATAACCTGCATCAGCGACCAAATCGATGTGCTTTATATAACGCGCTTCTAGTTCGTCGTGGAGCTCACTGTGAATGAAGCCGTCTTCAAGACTTATCTCGGCGCCGTTACACATAGAAGAGTCGATGCCGTACTGCTTTAGCACAGGCCAATCTTCAGGACCTACCAAGTCAATGGCTCCAAATCCTAATTGCTTAACGGTTTGGCACAACTCTTCAATGCTTAAATCGCCGTAGGTCCATCGGCTTACCGAATGGTTTACATTTCCTTTAAGCGGCGTATTCATGGTGTTGCTACCTTTCGTGCCGTTTATACTCGCTATAGCAGGCATCGCAGTGGCTAAACCAGCTGCTGCTAACCCTGTTCCGGCAATGCCTGCCCCTGTCATAGCCATACTTTGAAGTAATTTTCTGCGGGTAATGTTATGCATCTGCGTTCACCTTTTCCTTTCTGAACAGAATGGCGAATAGCACTAACACAACCGCGGCAAACCCTGCTGGGAATAACCAGACCTGCTGCCAACTATGCGCACCGGTTTCCATCGTGTAGGTGTCGGTAATTGCGCCTGCCACTGCAAAGCCCACCAGCATACCTACGCCATATGTCGCTAAGGTAATTAGCCCCTGCGCTGCACTTTTTACGTTTTCTCCCGCCTTTGCATTGGTATAGATTTGCCCTGATACAAAGAAGAAGTCGTAACAAATACCGTGCAGTGCAATACCAACAATAAGCATGAACAAACCTTCGTCAGCGTTTCCGAATGCGAACAGTGCATAACGTACTACCCACGCCGCCATACCTATCACTAACGTGGCTTTAATGCCGAAACGGTTCAAAAATACTGGCAGAGCCAACATGAACAACACTTCGGAAACTTGACCTAGTGTCATTTTGCCCGTTGCATTTTCAACGCCTATTTCAGTAAGGAAAGGGTTTGCATTCTGGTAGTAAAACGCCAGCGGAATACAAATAAGTACAGATGAAAGAAAGAATACAAAGAAGTTTTTGTCTTTTAACAGTGCCAACGCGTCCAAGCCAAGAATGTCGCGAATAGTTACCGCTTTACCGCTAGATTGAGGTGGCGTGTTTGGCAGTGTAAAACTGAATACGCCCAACATTAGCGAGGCAACGCTGCACAATAAGAACGTGTTTTTGAGCATACCATCGGCAATAGACTGTGCAGAATCCCATGAGAAGACATAGCTAATCATAAGGCCTGCCACAATCCAGCCGATAGTGCCCCACACACGAACTTTTCCGAACTCTTTTGACGGGTCGACCATTTGTCCGAATGACACTGAGTTAACCAAAGCAAGCGTGGGCATGTATGCAATCATGTATGCCAACACATAAGGGTAAAAGCTGGCGAAATCATTCGCTTGGTACATAAAGTACATAAGCACGGCGCCAACAATATGTAATAAGCCGAGGATCTTTTCTGCATTAAAGAATCGGTCAGCAATAAGGCCCACAATAAAGGGGGCAATGATGGCGCCCCAACTCTGGGTTGAGAAAGCCATACCGATTTGCCCACCATTGGCAGACAGGGTATTCGATAGATACGTGCCTAATGTTACAAACCAGCCTCCCCAAATGAAGAACTGAAGGAACATCATCAAACTAAGGCGTAGGGTTATCATAGTTATTGTTATCCTATTGATGGCGCTTAGCGCTCAAGGCCTAAAATACGATTATTCTTCGCTTCGCTTACGTCTCCACCAGCAAAGTCGTCAAACGCATATTTGCTTGGCTCGATAATGTGTGAAGCGATAAACGGTGCGCCTTCTGCCGCGCCTTGCGCACTGTCTTTTAGGCAGCATTCCCACTCTAGTACCGCCCAACCTGTGAAGCCATACTGGGTAAGCTTGCTGAAAATACCTTTGAAGTCGACTTGGCCGTCGCCAAGGGAACGAAAACGTCCCGCGCGGTCTTGCCAGTCTTGATAGCCGCCGTACACACCGTTTCTACCGTTCGGATTGAATTCGGCGTCTTTAACGTGAAACATTTTGATCCGGCTGTGGTAGCGGTCAATGAAGTCAAGGTAGTCAAGCTGCTGTAAAACAAAGTGACTTGGATCGAAAAGAATATTTGCTCGTGGGTGGTTATCTACCGCTTTTAAAAACTGTTCGAACGAAGCGCCATCGTGCAAGTCTTCCCCGGGGTGAATTTCGTAGCATACGTCAACACCCGCATCGTCGAATGCATCGAGAATGGGTTTCCAACGCTTGACTAATTCAGCAAAGCCTTGCTCGACCAAGCCAGCAGGACGCTGAGGCCACGGATAAACCAAGTGCCACAATAACGCACCAGAAAAGGTAGCGTGAGCTTTCAACCCCAAGCGCTTACTGGCAATAGCCGCACATTTAAGCTGATTAATTGCCCATTCGGTTCGCTCTTGTGGCTTGCCGTGTAAATGCGCCGGCGCAAAGTTATCGAATAACTCGTCGTAAGCGGGATGAACCGCCACTAGCTGACCTTGTAAGTGCGTCGATAGTTCAGTAATTTCTACGCCAGCGTCTTTGCAAATTTTAGCGATGTTGTCGCAATACTCTTGGCTCTCAGCTGCTTTTTCTAAATCAAACAGACTAGGATCGGTAGGTACCTGTATTCCCTTGTAACCAAGCGACGCTGCCCACTTCGCCATATTTTCGAGCGTATCGAACGGCGCTTCTTTTCCCATGAACTGAGCAAGGAAGATAGCCGGCCCTTTTATAGGTTGTTGATTAGTAGCCATAAGCGCTCACCTTTTTCATTGTATGTTTTAATTGCATTACTGCGTTCCTTCCTGACTGACCGACTCCCATTTGGTGTCGCTGTCGGTACTAGCAAGCATGGCATCGATAAATACCATTCCGCGTATGCCTGAATTTATTCCTGGAACGCCATCAGCTTTGCCTTTTTGATTCGCGCGTACCGCTTTAGCAAAATCGGTATACAAATTTGCCATTGCTTCTAAGTAGCCCTCTGGGTGGCCAGCTGGAACACGACAACGTGCAGATGCAGCATCACATAACCCAACTTGACCCTGGCCGGCTCTAAACACTTGATAAGGGGCATCAACAGGGCGATAGATAACGGAGTTTGGCTCCATTTGACGCCACTCTAAACCGCCCTTGTCACCGTAGACACGGATCTTCAACGCGTTTTCTTCACCAGCACAAACCTGTGAAGCAATCAACACGCCCGACGCTCCCTTCTTAGTTTTAATAAGCGCGGCGCCGTCGTCATCTAATCGGCGTCCTTCAACATGCGTGTTTAACTCGCCACATAGCAAGGTAACACTGTCGTTTAATACAAACTCAACAAGTCCAAACGCATGAGTGCCGATGTCGCCCATTGCGCCCGTTGCGCCAGAAATTGCTGGGTCGGTACGCCACTGCGCTTGCTTATTGTGCGTTTCTTCTTCGCCAGACAACCAGCCTTGCGGATACTCAACATACACTTTTCGAATTTTGCCCAGCTTACCGCTTTCAACGAGATGACGTGCTTGCCAAACCATAGGATAACCAAGGTAGGTATGAGCCAAGCCGTATAGCGATTCACTGGCGTGAATAACATCTTGAAGCTCTTTTACTTCGGCAAAACTTACGCCTGCTGGTTTTTCACAGAAGACATGAAAGCCCGCCTTAATTGCGGCAAGTGAAATAGGTACGTGAAGATGATTAGGCGTTACGATAACCACAACCTGCATGCGCTGCTGCTCAGATAATTTGGCTTCTTCTTCTAACATTGACTGCCAGCTACCGTATGTACGCGATGTTGATACGTTCAATGCAGAAGCAGTACGCGTATTATTTTCTTCGTTGCGGCTAAATGCGCCACACACCAACTGGTAGTTCCCATCTAACCCTGCGGCATGACGATGCACGGCACCGATAAACGCGCCTTCCCCGCCCCCGATCATTCCCATTCGAATTGGTTGCATTGAAATTCCTCTGTGTGCAAACGCACTATTGGTGTTACTAATGCCACAAAATGTAACCCGTTACATTTTAATGGTCAATACAAAAAACAGCATTTTATTAATCTAAAGTTTACAAATGGCGAGGTAATACCGGGGCTCTACTACCTTTAACCGCCTATTCCTGCACCAAATTTGAACATAACACTAGCTCAAATTTACATAAATCCTACAAATAACCTTTGACGTTTTAATGAAAGTGCGTATTCTTTTGCTTAAAATGAAAACGGTTACATATTAATTTCACGTAAATTTTGAATTCGCTACCATCGTATAGACCACACCTCTACTGGGTTAGGTTTACAATGCGCGAGTGAATTAACAAACAACAATAACGTAAATGGCAAATATTAGAGATGTAGCAGATAGTGCCGGCGTGTCGGTCGCTACCGTATCAAGAACATTGCAACAACCTGAGCGTGTTTCTCCTAAAACGCGCAATAAGGTGATGGCCGCTGTTCAGGCAGTTGGATATAAACCTAACTTAATGGCAGTTAAGTTTCGCTCGGGAAAAACGCATAATTTAGTGGTACTGGTGCCTACGGTAGCGAACGTATTTTTTGCCCGTGTTATTAGCGGTATGCAGGAAGCGGCAGCCGAACTGGGCTATTCCATTTTACTTGCCAATACGCTTGGTAATAGTGAAATAGAAAGCCATTACGCCAAGATGGTAAGTACTTCTCAGGCTGATGGGCTTATACAGTTACGTGCGCACAACCCATTTGATGCCACGATGATCAACGACAATGGCCTGCTTCCCATGGTGAATGCCTGTGAGGTGATTGACGATGGCCAATATCCTGTTGTGTCGTTAGACAACCGTGCTGCAGCCAAAGCAATGACCGAGCACTTAATTTCATTAGGTCATACCCGTATAGCCATGATCAAAGGACCTAATTCAAGTCCGCTTACCCAAGAACGCTTGGTTGGATATAAAGACGCATTAGCGCAAGCCAATATTGCCTTTGATGAGAGCTTGTTGTTCCCGGGGGATTTTACATTACAGGCCGGATACAACGCAGGGGAAACCATTAGTCACCTTGAAAGTAGACCCACCGCCGTATTTTGTGAGAACGACGAAACGGCTATTGGTGCCATGCAAGCCTTCAAGCAAGCCAACCTACATGTTCCTAATGACATATCGGTGGCAGGTTTCGATGACATTGCGTTTTCAGCATTTGTGGATCCACCGCTAACCACTATTGCCCAACCTGCAGAAGAATTTGGTAGAACGGCGGTTACGCTACTGGTGGACCTTCTTAACGGAAAAATTCGCAAGGCCCCCAAAGTTATTATGCCGTTTGAACTTATTGTGCGAGAGAGCACGGGCAAAGCTTTGGGTTAATTGATGATAGCGATGCGTCATCACCTATGTACCACTACAGAAAAGGAGCAAGCAGTGAATTTAAGTAAAACAAACTTAAGTAAGACAGCAATTTTAGACGCGGCCAGTAATGTTGGCTCTGGCGTTTCAAGACGACAGTTCATTAAATATTCATCTGGTTTACTGGCGGCTATGAGCGCTCCTGCTGTTTTGGCGCACGGGCATGGTAGTGATAAAGGAGCCATGATGAAGGGCATGCACAAAAGTGCTGTTGGTCTGCAGCTTTACACGCTTAGAGATATTATGAAAGTAAGTGTGCCGGCTACGCTTAAACTGGTTGCAGATGTTGGTTATTCGGAAATGGAATTTGCAGGCTACTTTGACCACAGCGCAAAGGAAATTAAGCAACTGCTTGATGACAATGGTCTTACTGCGCCTTCGGCTCATATTCAGTTAGACGCGTTCGATACTAACCTGTCACAAACTTTAGATGACGCACAAACCGTTGGTCACAAGTACTTGGTAGTTCCTTGGCTTAGCGAAGCCCAACGTGGTACGGGCATTGCGCCATACCAAGCCCTTGCCGATAAGCTAAATACCATTGGTGAAGCGTGTAAGAAGGAAGGTATTACTCTTGCCTACCACAACCACGATTTTGAATTTGAAGTACGCGACGGTAAGACACCATTAGACGTGCTTATAACTCAGACCGACCCAGACCTTGTTGCCATGGAACTGGATTTATACTGGACGGTAAAAGCAGGTAAAAATCCCATTGATTACTTTAAGCAGTACCCAGGCCGCTTTAAACTTTGGCATGTAAAAGATTTGGCCGAAGACGGCAGTTTTGCTGATGTGGGCACAGGCACCATTAACTTTAAAGAGATATTCGCGCACGGCAAATTAGCCGGTATTGAACATAAATTTGTAGAGCGCGATCAGACCACCGACCGCATTGCCACTATTGAGCAAGGCTTTAAAGCAGTAAGCGCACTTAATAAGGGCGTTAGCTAACGCTTTTGACCTTACCGTGGTTATAATGGGCACACAGTAAAAACGTCATAATAGTAGTAATTTTATGAGTGAACTTTTCAGTGCCCTTTCTCGCGCCCTAAGCCCCTATTACACCGAAATGAGCATTATGCTTATGGCCACTATTCTAGTGGTGTACGGCGACCTGATTAACGGCCATGTAAAACGCATACTGGCACCTTACCATTTCACCATTCGCGTTAGTTTGTTTGTAGTGCTGTGTGCCTTCGGCTATGGCGCACTAACCTTGTACGGCGCACCATTCCTAAAACACACCCTAGCCTACTTGCCCTGGCAGTACCAAGGTGCAGGCTATGTGGCATCATTTCTATTGATAGGCTTTTTGGCGGAAAGGCGTAGGTATATTTAGTTCTTTTAGATACTACCTTTACGCTACTGTTTTATTGTATTGCTCCACAAACTTTTTGGGCGGTAAGCTCATAACCTTTTTAAAGGACGTCGAAAAATAAGCTGCGGTGCCAAAGCCAACGTCTAGGCAGGTATCTAGAATGCTATTTCCCTCTAACAATAACGGAATAGACTTTTCGATTCTGAAGCGTGAAAGAAACTCGCTGAAGTTGTATTCAAACAACTCTGACATTCTTCGGTTCAAACTTCTAGGACTTATCAGTAACTGCGAGGCAGCTTGGTCTCTATTGAATGATTCATTGTGGTAGTTCTTTTCCAATACTGCGATAAAGTTCAAAAAGAACGCCATATCCTTTTCGTTATCAAATTCGGGGATTTTCAGGCATCCAAATTTAAATGCTGGCTCTTCGCTTTCCTCTTCCTCACGCTCTTTTGCCTCTCTGACCGACAATAAATGCTCAACCCTAAGAGTAACTTCCTCTTTTGATGCAGGTTTTGCCAAAAAGTAGTCCACTTTTTCTTCTAGCGCTGATTTTTCTAATTCAGTTCCGGTTTCCGCAGTTAACATCAATATGGGAATACTGGCATAGCTGACGTTACCGCGAATTTCTCTTATTAAACTCAGCCCATCCATTTCGTGCATCATTTGATCTGTGATAACTAGATCGACAAGGTAATGCTGCATAACGTCTAACGCCTGCACACCATTTCGCGCAACTAAACAGCGATATTTGCTAGAAAACAAATCAAATAGATAAGAGCGGAACTCTCTGCTGTCATCAACTATTAAAAGTGACTTCTTGTTCGATTTGGCAGTTGCGGGTGACAATTTTTCAGCATGCGAATTTACATACTCAATATCATCAATGGGTAACGTTACGGTAACTTTAGTTCCAATGCCTTTTTGACTCTCTAACGCAATTTCGCCCTGGTTCAGTTCAACTAAGGTTTTCACCATTGCTAAACCGATGCCAAGACCTTCGTTTTCGCCGCTCCCTTTGGTAAACCTTTCGAATACTTTATTTTGTAGATGGTCTTCGATTCCTTCTCCATCGTCACTTACGATAATTTTAAGCATTTTGCTATCTTGTGTAGCAACGACTTTTATCGTGCCAAGCTCTGGAGTGAACCTAATTGCGTTTTGAATTAGATTTGCCAGGATTTTCTCTAAGCTGTCATTAATGAGCGAAATTTCTTTTTTCCCTTTAATACGTAACTCTAAATTCTGCCGCTTCTGCTTGGCTAATGGCTCTAGCGATAGGACGATGAATTTTATGTTGTCTGGCGAGTAGGACCTGTAGTAGTCAGCAGCAGCCAAGGCTTTAGGGACATCTTGACTCATTTGATTAATCAACTGTTCGACCCTTTTCATATTGTCCTGAACACATATCAGTTCTTTGCTCGCTGCATGAGCTGTTTTGGATATGCCTTCTAACGATCCATTGATGAGCTGAATTGGGGTGCGAAGTTCGTGGGTGATTTCGTTAATGAAGCGTTCTTTGCTGCGAAGCATCTTTTCAAATTTTGATTGCCCATCTGTTATTTCGTAGCGGGTAAGATGGTTGTAGAGCTTAGTAGTTTTAAAGTAGCCCCATACCTTGCTCAGATAATTGAGCTTGTATGCGATAATGAGACTTAAAGTAATAGTGAGATAAATCCAAAAAGCAAACTTTTGAAAGTATATCGGTGGCTTTACTTCAAACGCTAATGTAGATATAGGGTTTCCGGCTCCCATCACCCTCGCTTGAAACTCATAGCTTCCAGACCTAAGATCCGACAATGTGAGAAAGGCTTGTGATTGGGGATGCACGCTCCACTCATCGTCTATTCCTAGAATTCTGTACTCTAGTTTTTGAGTTTCATTCTCTGAAAAACTGTTAGTTCTAAAGTCCACTGCAAATGCATCAAAATCACTTTCTAGCATTATGGGGTTAGAGAGACCCCCAGTTGTTTGAAGCATCTTATGAGATTTCGAATCTTTAGCAGCCCAGTCGATACGGGTAAAAACAACTCTACTCTTAATATTTTCTTTGGCCTTCATAGCCAGAATGGCTTTCTTCTCAGAGATCACATATGAGTACTTGTCACCGAGGACAATTATGCGATCTCCCAATTCTTGTATTCCACGGTATTCAAAGTCAGTATCAAATATCCCATCATTTTCATTAAAAGAAATTAAGTTACCGTCTGACGTTACAACAAAGAGCCCCATGTTTGATAGGAACCATAAGTTATCATTTGTGCTTAACAAAGCTCCCCTAATAAATCTTGCACCTGTATCTTCGAGTAGACTAGATGAAGCTATCTCTCCTGTACGCTTGTTGATAGATTTTATTCCCTGCCCTGAAGTACAGAGTAAGAAAGTGTTCTCCAGTTCAATTAAGCAAGTCAGTCCAACCCAATTGCCTTCATCAGGAGAAATTGACTTCCAGTTAAATTTGGACATTTGGATATGAAAATAACTATTGGTATCGAATCCTGCGATTTCACCAGAGGCAGTCAAAACCGAAGTTATCATGTTTTGAGGGGCAGGTATTTTATCGACTATCACACCTCTATCAATAATGTTATAAAACGCATTCTCCCCAGAGTCATGGTATACATAAGAATGGGAAACAGAGTTACTAGTGATGTGTGAATACTCAGAACTGCAGAAGTCGTAGCCAGAAACTGTATTTGTAAATTCCGCACTAATTTCGTTCAACAATTCATCTATACAACTATTATTCTCCCAAAAACTAAATGGCTTTACCTCCCCTGTTTTCAAATCAATGAGAAAGTCTTGGTCTCTTGTGGCTACGGCATACCCAAAATCACTGCTGGTGCCAAATGATTTAATGTTCTTTCTAAAGACCTGGCCATTTTGATGGACAAGATTTATAGCTTCATGTGAGTGAGAAATAGAAACAAGCCCTAGCTGAGAAGACGCTATTAATAATTCTCCCGACGGTAATTCTGCAATTTTTACAATGCTTTTTATTCCATCAGAAGTTATCAATGGTGACATAAAGTCAGGTTTGATTATTCGTCCTTCTTTGATTTCGAATAGGCCTCCTGCTGCGACATATAACCTACCTAATTCTGAGACATAAACATCTGAAATAGAGCTGGATGAACTTGGAATTTTGAACGGATAAAATCGCTTTTCGTTAGTTGACATGTCCCAAGCATAAACTCCTTCTTTACCACCGATATGAACTATAGAATCATACGCTGAGACAGCGTCAACTGAAGAGAGAGCGGTCAAGGAATTGTCAACCGCTATCAACTCACAGACCTTTCTGTCAGGATCAACTATTACTAATCCGTCTTTAGACGCTAAGAAGACCAGACCGCTCTTTGATACCGAGAGCGATAAGACTCTTTCTACGTTTCCGACACCAACATTAGATGCCCAACTTTGTAGCTCACCCGTCACAATGTCTACAACGATAATGCCGCTTATCAAAGAGACAACAACATAGTGTTCCAAGACTCCTATCTTCCATGCATATTTGGGCCACTTGCTTTCGTGATGAAAACTTTCTGCTAGGCCAGTACCCACATTAAACTTGTAAACCCCTACTCCAAATTCAACTATCCATAGTGTTTCTTTCCCATCAAAATAAAGATCAGAAACCGTACCACGGGTGCTGAGAGTCGAACCGTAACTAACCCTCTCTGACTGTCCTCCCAAGTACTTAAACACACCATTTTCAGATGCAATATAAACAGCATCACCAACTACTTCGATATCTCTTATGATACCTGCGGGAATACCTGCGAACTTAGTTTTTCCATTTAATGTAACGCCGAGAGCTCTAGCATCATTTGAGATAATGAGACAGAAAAACATCAATATTGCGCCAAACACGAAAAAGTGCTTAATGAATCTCTTTTCTGTCTTCAATTGCAAATCCATATGTCAGTAGCCTTGTTAATCTTTCTGCGCTTATTAGCTATTTGAAATTAATTGAAAAGGAATTAACTATGAGTATCGAACAAAATATGAACATGCAAGAGCTAAGAGAAGAAGAGTATACTAAAGTATATGCGGGCATCCGAAACCCTTGCTTTGTAGAAGAAGAATTGATGACGATCTTACCCGAGGTACCGACTCCACCTTCAGGGCATAAAATTGATCTCTAAACCAAAAACCACTTCATCCCAGCATTTTCGGCGGCTTGCTGGTCATAAATAAAGTCGCCTACATACAGGCAGTCTTCAGGTTGAAGCTGCCATGTGTTCGCCACCATCAGTAATGCGGTTGGGTCGGGCTTGGCTGGGGCATCTTCGCGGGTTAGCACGTAGTCAATGGGTATGCCGTTATTAGCTACCTTAATTGCGGTGGCTTGGCGGCAGTTACGGGTAACTATTGCCATGGGGAGTTTGTGTGCCTGCGCCTTTTCCACCATGGCTTTGCCAATGGGTAACCACTTGGCATTTTGCGCATCGTCAAGTTCGTGCTGCAATATAGCTCGGTGAGCATTCGCTTTGGTGTCGGCGCAGCTAAGGGCATCTACAAAGGTAAGAATATCTTCGTTTTGTGGGCAGCCTACGTCGGCGCGCATTTGTGTGAAGTTAAGGCTAGACTCTACCAAGGTGCCGTCTAAATCGAATATTACACCTTTAATGCCGGTTAAGTTCATCTGCTCTACGCTCACGCTTTTCTCGTCCTTTTACTTCACTGTTATTCTTAAAGTTCGGTTAACGCCCACTTAATTGAGAAAAGCGCCTAACTTACTCACGAATTTTACCGCCAACATAATGCCACGAAAGCCTTTAACCTTCAGTTACGTTTGCTTAAGGCTTCAATATATTTAGTTAAAAACTACTGATGTGATTTAAGTTTACCCCGCCCACACCTTGCATTAGCATAGCCGCTCTTTTTGGCAAGCTACTTATTTGCCCCAGCGTTTTTGGGCAAAGTTTTAACAGGTAATTTATGGGTGTTTTTGCTGCGCTAGGTACAGCGCTTTGTTGGGCAATTGCTGCGCGTTTATTCCGTAGAACGGGTAACGCATTTTCGCCGCTTACCATGAACTTTTGGAAGGGGCTTATTTCTATTGCCATTTTGGCAGTGGTTTTAGTAGTGGTTCAGCCAACAGGGCTTAGTACTCATGCTGTTTTGTGGCTATTGCTTAGCGGGCTTATTGGTATAGGCATTGGCGATACCTGCTTTTTTAAAGCCTTACAAAGCATTGGGGATAGCCAAGCGGTGTTGGTCGCCGAAACCCTTGCGCCTTTATTCACTGCCCTTTTTGCTATGGCTTTTATTGGCGAATGGATTACCTGGCAGCAGTGGGTTGGCGTTGCAGTAGTACTGTTTTCGGTAGATATGGTTATAAAGGTACGCAAACGCAGCACTACACACGTGTTTGCAACCAGTGGCTATTTATATGGTGTGGGCGCGGCGTTATATCAGGCAGTTGGTGCCGTAGTTAGCCGCGACATTTTAAGTGCCGGTGAAATTGACGCTGCCAGCGCTGCGTTCTTGCGCTTAGTTGGCGGTATGGCCTTTGTGGTGCCATTTATAGCCCTAACCAAAACGCGCTACATGCCCGTTATTAACTATGAAAGCGACAGCGGAAAACGTGTATGGCCTGCTTTTGTGTTAGCTACACTGCTTGGCACTACTGCTGCTATTTACCTACAAATGTTTGCGTTTGCTTATGCAAAAGCGGCCGTGGTTCAAACCCTTATTGCTACAAGCGCATTAATGTCGCTAGGGGTTGCGTGGGTACTTGGAGAGCGTGCCACCAAGGCAACTATTGTATGGTCTGCCGTTGCCCTCGTTGGAGTGGCTATATTGGTTAGTTTTAGGTCGCCTGCCCACTAGCAGGCATTGCAAATACATTACACGTGCTTACCTAGCTTAACGATTAGAAAACAGTAGACGCATTAAGATACAAAAAATAGCTAACTTTTAGGTGCTCCGTGTAGTAGTTCGGGGTTCAAATCGATATTATGAAGAAAAAACAAAAACGTTATTTCTCATGTTTCAAAGGTTATCCTTAACAGTATTCTCTTTCTTGAGCGTTGCGCTAGCTTCTTTTGCCGCATTGGCAAACGACAGTATCGATGCCGTTATCGAAAAGGTACGCACGCCTTCCTATGACTGTCCCAATCAGTCTCTATTTCCTGAACTTGAAGACACGCTCGCGCTAGAGTCGCTTACTTCGCAACAACGTTTTGCTTTAACCGTAGCCAAAGGGCAGTTTCTAATTTGCCGTGGTAAGTACGAAGAAGCTGAAACTATGCTGCTTAAAGCTATTATGCAAAGCAATATTGATGAAAGCTCTTATGCCTTTGCATCGGCTATTTATCAAATTGGCTTTTCTTATGACGCCAGAGAAAACCCAGCACGCTGTAAGTACTACCAACAAGCCCAAGAACTATCATCGCCCGAGCGCCACAGCGATATCTTTACCAGTTCTTCTTTAGGCCTAATTAACTACTGTTCAGAAACCACTTCACCTGAAATAAGATTGGGTAAGATGTTTGGTGTGCTTAAGCGTTATTCAAACGACGGCAGCCCCGGTGAGTTAGCGCATATTCACAACGCAATTGGTTTACTATACGGCGATTTAGAGCAACATGCCTTAGCAGCAGAGCAATATCTAAAAGCACATGAAATGGGCTTGCTTGTATATGAAGGCAGTAACAAGGTAAGTATTCTTATTAGTGCTATTGTATCGCTGTTAAGTAGCGGCCAAACCGACAAAGCTTATCAGAGCATTTTAGAACTAGGTGTACTCAATAGCGAAATAGACACACCGCTAACCAACTTCTTGTATCAGTATGCACTGTCTATTTACTATAGAAAAACACAAAACTACAACCGACTTACCTACACCCTTCCCGATTTAGAAAAAGCGTCTTCGAGCATCTCGAGTTCGTTTGGCGAGCTTCTTGTTAACTGGCACAAAGCTGAGATTTGCTTACATGACAACGATCTCACCTGTATTAAGCAGTATATATCAGGTATTGAAGCGTTAAATGATGACGCGATACCGCCGGTCTTTCGTACAAATTTGGATTACCTTAGCTTCAACGTATCCATGTATATCGCACTGCAGGACTTAGCTAAGGCGAAAGAAGCGCACGAGATTTATTCTAAAGAAGTAACTAAGCGCCGTGAAGTTACTCAAGACTCGGCCTTAATTATTGGTGCTGCTAACGTGTATACCCGCATTTATGATTTGGAATCTGCGATTGAACAAGCGGAACAGCAACGAAAGAACACGCTGTATACCGCTATTGTTATTTTCCTTCTGGTAAGCGGTATTACTGGCTACGTACTTCGTAGAAAACACCTTGCGCGCAAAGCCATCGATCCCGTTACTCTGCTGCTTAATGCGAATTCGGCGATAGCCCGCATTAACAAGCTTGATGCGCCGAAAAAAGGCCGGGCCATTGCCATTGCTATATTTGACATTAGCAACCTGCGTGAAATAACGCGGAAAATGGGGTCAACAAAAGGTGATTTAGTATTACGACAAATTGCACAAACTCTCCAAAATGTTACCCGCGGTAACGATATTTTAGGGCGATTTGGTACCGAGCAATTTATCTTATGTTTGCACAATATTGAAGAACGAAGTGCGCGACAGTTTTTCGATCGCGTACAGAACGCGTTAGACAATACCTTTGAAAACGATGCGACTTCCGACCATATCGTGGTTGAGTCGCAGATGAGCGTATTTATTGCTAACGAGAAAATTACTGGGCTAAACGACATACTCGATGATATTGCCATGTCGATTGATATGGGTAACCGCTCAGGCGACAATTAATATCTACACCATCAAAAACGCGCGGCCCGTTGTTAAGGTACCGCGCGTTTTTGTTTTAACCGAAGCTTGTTTACTGGTTCAGGGATGTCTGAAAGCGGGTATACACGCCGTTGGTCCATCCGAAACCTAGCTGAACGTCGTATTCACCGCCGCCTGCTTTTATTTCTGGGTCACATACATTGTACTTTTCTAACAGCACGCCGCTTGTTGCGAAGTGGTTTTCTATGGTTTTGCAAAAACGCAACATAATGGTTTGTGCCTGCATATCAAACCCGTAATTACGCAACCCTTCAACGGCGAAAAGTTGAAGTGGTGCCCAGCCATTTGGCGCATCCCACTGTTGCGATGTAATGTTGGAAGTGGTTACCACGCCACCTTTTTTTAACAAGATGTTTATTGCGTTAATTCGCGCTGCAGATGCCGCACTGTAGCGCGCTTGCTCGGCACCTTTAGTCACGCTTGCCAGAGTCTGTTCAAGCGTTACTAAAAGCGCATTTAAATCTACGGGAATAATTTCAGTTGTACGAATACTTGCTAGTGAATTGGGATTAGCTAGCCAGCGCGAACTAAAGTCCCAACCCGATTCGCAAGCCGCGCGAACATGCTGGTAAAACTGACTTTTGTCAGCGCCTATGTGCTCTGCTATTTCTATGTCTTCTCGTTAAGACTCAGGGCGAGGCGTAGGCTCGGTGTCGAAGTAAAAACAAAGAAGTCTTACCGAAGTAAGACTTTTTTCAAATCGAAATACAAAACAATTAAACTTTTGCTAGCTCGGGCCGGTTTGGCTTAAAACCTTGTGTGCTGCAAGAATTGCGTTTCGTTTCTAGTGCGCTTAGTTGACGCTTAAGCCATGACTTCTGAATACCTGACTTAGCTGCGTCCATTTCAGTGCTTACACGAGTGATTTCTTTTCCGACGTTCACGCATGCTTTCTTATTCGGTTCAAAGCCACCATTAGCTAAAACAGAAGAAGAAAACATTAAAGCTGATACTGCTATAAGCGTTTGCTGTTTCATAAGAGTCCCCAACTACTCGTTACAATCCCGGGTTAGTGTCATACCGTAAGAATGAGCATATATTTGCTCTCAAATCTGTAAGGAATATAGCAGGCCTTTTATTCTAGTTAGGTACTACAAAACATACGCAGTAATAAAACTTTGCCTACCTTGTTCTTGCTAACGCACATAAGCCATTGTCTTTTTTATTATATCGACAATGATTTACCTTACCATTCCACTTACGTATCGATTTTTATATTTTTACGCACTAAATAGTGAGCCTTTCCATAGTATCGGCTACAGCAACAGCATTCTGCAGCAGCATTACTCATTATTAAGCGATGCTATTAAAACACCTTAGCTTTTCTGGAACAAGAAAAGTTATAACAATCCTTTTACAGGTTTTAGGACAGAAATTGCATTCTGTAAGTATTTGCTCACTATACTTACAAGCGACTACCTGCCGAAAGCTTTTCTACGGTTTTCATAACACTTCTGCCCATATCATCTAGGCTTATTACGCGCTTAGCAGCGCCCTTTTCTTTGGCTACTTTGGGGATACCAAAGGCTATAACACAGTTCCGAGTGAGATATGGGTTACTGGAGACAGTGAGGAGTCCGAAATTAGTGCGGGTAATAGGTTAGGTATGAAAAAGGTTCAGATACTTCAACCGGGCATTAAAAAGTCACCAAAGGCATAAAGCGAAATCAAAAAAGCCCTTGCATCTCTGCAAGGGCTTAAATAATGGTGCCTCGACCCGGGATCGAACCAGGGACACGCGGATTTTCAATGCAAATCACCACTCTAAAGCATTGAAAATATGCAACTTTTAATTTCTTTGCAAATTCTTTGCAAAGAGAGCTCTTTTCTGTTTTACTGGCGCTATGGCAAAACAGACTGAAAGACACGACATAAACGACGAGCTGTATATCTTTAAACAAGATAACAGTGAGCGCTGGTATGCGCGATTTATACTAACCAATCACAAAAAATGGCTCTGTAAATCAACTAAGAAGAAAGATAAAGACGAAGCTATCGCCATGGCACATCGAATCTTCTTAGACCACCAAATTAGACACGAAAATAACACACTAGTCCAAAGTAAGCGATTCAAAGACGTAGCTGACCGCGTCATCGAAAAGCTTGAAGAGCAACTAGAACACGGGGGCGGTAAACGCACCTATAAAGACTATATTCGAGCGTTAGAAAACTACCACATCCCCTACTTTTCGCGTACGTTTATCACCTCAATTGACCAAGAAGAAATATCTAAGTTTGATGAGTGGCGTAAGGGACGAATGAAGAAGTCTCCAGCCTCCTCTACATTATTAACTCACAATGCTGCTCTTCAGCTCGTTTTTAAAGAAGCTATTGAGCAAAAATGGATGATCGCCGCTCAAGTACCTGTTCTTTCTTCGAAAGGTGGAACAGGCACACGTCGTGCGGCTTTTTCTGAAGAAGAGTATGATGTTATCCTCAACGAAATATATGAAGGTGAGCAAAACGCTCATAGTGAAAAGACCCGTCAAATTCGTGAGTTACTATACGATTACTGTGAAATAGCAGTTAATACCGGAATTAGGCCCGGCACGGAGATGGAACACCTAACTTGGAAAGATATCGAGATTAAAACTCAAGGTTCAAAAGCTCAATTTTTCATCAATGTCTCTAAGGGTAAAACAACAAAATATACGGGACCGCGTAAAGTAGTTTGCAAACGTGATGTGATAGGAGCCCTAACGAACCTACGAGAACGCTTTCCATTGCGCACACCCAATCAAAAGCTATTTTTGCTAGCAAGTGGCGAGCCCACAAGGCAATTAGGTAAGGCATTTGAGAAAGCTCTTCAAAGTTCCGGATTAAAAGAGTCACCCAGAGGACCTCGAACGCTGTACTCTCTCCGACACACTTACATTACGTGGCAGCTTCTCAACGGAACCAGCATAGACGTAATTACGCGTCAATGTGGAACCAGTACAGAAATGATCGAGCAGCATTACAGTCATGTAAAACCCGAGATGTTTGCAGATGCATTATCTGGAGTTACTTTTGATAAAGAAGAACCAAAAGCATTGTCTAAGAAAACCTTACATAGACGCGCAAAGACCGCAGAGCGCGATGAAAAACGCTTCAAGGAATGGGTAGAAGAGTATAAAAGGCGTGGGTGTATTTAGTCCACCATATAGGAGATAAGGTTACTTTTTTGTCGTTTAACGGTGGCTTCTTCGGTTGCTTTTAAAAATAAAGAATAGTTATTGAAGATATGTAAATTTAATCAATGCGCTCTAAAACCAAACGAAAATCATAACTCAGTAAAAAATTCAATTACTAGTATTGATTCATAATCTTCGAAAGTCTGCAGGAAGAACCTCAAAACCCGCAAAAATGTCCGTAAGAGAAGTAAATAGCACAGTGCGTATTTCGGTGAATCCGATCGGTCGTTTCGGTTTTATCCGATCACTTTTTCATCTTCTTTTTCGTCCCTGCCAGTTTTACCTTAAGTGATCGGATT
>NZ_JACSOE010000063.1:0-22597 GCF_014349115.1 Alteromonas sp. BZK5
AGCTTTATAAATATTAGTTTAAGTCCCAGGTGATAAGTGAGAGCAAATAAGCACCTTCCATAAAGACCATCATTACTATTGATATTCAAGGAACGTAATCTCACGGTTTATAAATAAAACTCTAACGCAAGGATATTAAATTGCTAAAACTATTGATACTTGAACTTATTTCCCCACTAAAACTAAGCTTTTTGCTGGCTGTGTTCGCCGTAGTCCTTCAACGCCTCTTTAGAGAAACTAAGCTATCTAAACTACTGTATTTATTATCACTCTCGTGGCTTTTACTATGGTCACAACCTTACATGGCCAATATTTTATTGTATCCACTCGAGCATACAAAAGACAATAATGTTACCAACATCCAACACTTAGAGTCAGCAGATTATATCGTTGTGTTAGCATGCTTTTATAATACGGAAGGGCAAATCCCAGAAATAAGTCGCTGGTCTCACTGCTCTTTGGAGCGTCTTGTCCAAGCTTCGATTCTTCATAAAACAACAAACGCTCCTATTTTACTTACTGGAGGGAGGTTTCTGAAAGATGATAGAGTTTACTACAGCGACAGAGCAAAAGCTTTTTTAGTTTCTCTCGGGGTTTCTTCTGACAACATCCAAGTCCGAAACGTGGGCACTAACACCCATGAAGAAATCAGCGCCATCAAAGACATTTTGAATGGGAAAAATATAGCTCTAGTTACAACTGCGACTCACCTAAAACGCGTTGCCATCGAACTGGAAGGTATTTCAGTGAATACCTCATATGTACCGGTCGATTATTACAGTAGTGGAGAGTTAACTCCCTATTTATCACTACCATCCTTGTCAGCTTTACAAGCTACACAGCACGCATTTTATGAATATTTAGCGCAGGTAAAACAGAAATATGAAATATTCTGAATCACTTCACCCTCGAATAGACTAATGTTCGAATCAAAAGAGTTCAAAACACAAACTTTTTTGCTAAACTCTTTTAAACGAAAAGAATAAGTCTGCTTCTTATGCCTACTCAAAAAAATACAAACGTTTTAGACGTTGTTACTAGATTTATTGGTAAAAATAATAAGATTGGAAAGCTTTTATCTGGTTACGGAAAACTTAGAGAAGCAAATTATATCTCTTCGCATTTTTCTTCTTATCTAGCTCCAGTTATTGCAAACTCAGACTCATTAAGAGAGGAGGTCTACAAGATACGCCACGGCGTTTACTGCGAAGAACTTGGCTTTGAACCAGTGAAAGAGAGTGGGATGGAGTTGGATGACTTTGACAAGTTCTCTGTTCACTGCCTGATCAAGCACAGCCGCTCTTCAACATTTGCAGGCACTGTCCGAATAGTTCGCCCAACTGAAAGCCATCAGCAGCTACCAATTGAAAAGTATTGTTTAAATTCTATTACAGACGACCGCTTGAATCCGTCTAATTTTGCGCGAAAAGATATTTGTGAAGTATCTCGATTGGCTGTACCTAAACAATTCAGACGTCGTCAAATGGATAATTACCAAGGTGCTGCTGTAGGTACTATTAATAAAAGCACCTATTCTGAAACTGAATTGCGCTGCTTCCCTTTCATTGCTGTTGGACTTTACTTTGCAGCGGCGGCATTGGCATTAGAAGAAGAAATTAGACATGCCTACGTCATGATGGAACCTAGACTGGCCAGAAGTATGGGGTTTGTAGGGATTAAATTTCAACAGATCGGCCCCGTTGTAGATTATCATGGCAAGCGCGCTCCCTATTACATTAATCAAGAGTTACTCAAAACCAAACTTTCTCCAAGTTTTCTTAAAATGCTCACTGATATTAAACAAAGCATTTCTGAGCAAAAGTAATAAGGTTTTCACTTAGCCTTCCCTTTGCATAAGGTGGTATTTTGTCTTTGCGTAAAGGGAAGGCTAATTGTATAAACCTCAAAATTTAAACAGTCGCTAAAATTATATTTTTGGTTAGATAAATCAAGGGAGAGAGGTAAACCCACATATTAGCCAGTTTAATCTCAGCTTTCTAATAAGCATTTTACTAAAAAGTTCAAAAGAGTGTTTGCGTCGCCACATAGGTGCGCAAATAAGCATCAGCTTGATAGACTACAATCTTCCTTGAATAAGCATATTTCATCAGACGCTGACAGTTCGCCCGCTTCGGGCTGGTAAAAATATGAAGCCGGTTGTCCATTGTTGATAAGATTTAGTGCTTAAATGCACGACTTTTTGAATTTGCGAAGATAGAGGACGTGATATCGCATCTCATTTGGTACTCAACAACACCTCTCTATTAGTAAAACAAATAGCCTTTGTCTAATTGCTCTTTGTAAAACTTAGAAGACTCACTGATGCTCATATATTTCGACACGCGTTTGGCTTATTCGTCTCTTACTAGGAAATTTCACGAAAAGCCTTCGCACTCCCGATGGAGCAACTGGAAAAAAAAGCCGAAGCATTAGCCTCGGCTCTCTAAGGGCAATAACTTATCTAAATTTTTTACGAGAAGCCAAACCTAACCCTATTAACGTCAAACCAAAGAATGCAACGGTTGATGGTGCAGAAACACTTTGAATTGCGCCCGAGCCTCCTGTTGAGCGCACATTTCCAGGAAAAAACAACGCTTGAGATAGTAAATCAAAATCAGGTTGGCCTTGACCGTAATCTAATGCATCAACAACACCAGGTAGAGCGCTGTCCTCAACAGATAGAGAAGCACTAATCACACCACCGTTAAGGTTACCACCTGCAAGAAAGAAAACATCTTCCCACTTGAACGATGCCCAAAGTTGTCCATTTTGAGCTTCGACATAACGACTTGATGCATTTATGCCAGAAACACCTCTGAAGAAATCAGGCGTATCATCAAAATATACATTTAGCCAAGCATTAGAAAAGTCGAATGATGTAAAACTGGTTGCGATAAGTCCGCCAAAAGCAAATGTTAGCTCACAATCAGAACTTGTTCCTGCAGCGCAAAAATCAGGGTCAAAAAGATTACGTCCTAATGAGAACCCGTTAAACAGACCAACACCAACAAGCTCAGCTCCAACGTTCGCAGCAACGGTTGGCTGTACTGTATTGTTTACCGAGCCAAGCCCCAAATATTCACCACTTGTCGGAGTGCTAGTAAACCATTGTTGGAACTCGATACCTGCAGACATGGCTTCGTTACCATTCTGGAGAAACGTGTCCCATTCGATACCACCGGCAGAAACAGTTTCTGCGCTAGCGTTATATGATAAAGCAAGAGCAGCTACTGCAAGAGCGCCTTTAGCGCTTTTCCAAATTCGTGAATTCAAAGCCATTGTCAATTTCCTTCAAATAGAGTGTTTTTGTTCACGCAGTAGTTAAAGCACCCTCCATGCCAACTTTTTTTAGGCTTTAAAAACAAAAGCTTAAATAAACCACTTCTAACAACGTCTTATAAGTGTAAAATTTTCTGACTAACTTAAAATGCGCTCCCATGCCTGAATAAATTTAGAGCTGGAATTTAGAAAACGTGTTTTTAGTGCTTTAGCTTTATCCTGCTGCCCTAATTCTTGATAAGCTATTGCAAGATGAAGGGCGATTTCTTCAGAAGACGAATTAAGGTTGTAGGCCTCTTCTAAAGCTATAAGTGAATATTCAAATTGCTTTAAGTTAAACAGAATCCATCCATAAGTGTCTAAGTGCGAACTAGTTCTTTCAAGGGCGATTGCATGCTGTGCAGCTTCAAGTGCCAATTCCCACTCTTTTGCCTTTATTAGAGCATTTGCTTTGTTATTGTATGCGACCGCAGAGTCAGGCCAGCGAGATAACAAGTCGTTGTAAATATCAACTGCAGAAGTGTAATAACCACTTGCAAGTGCGTATTCAGCTGTGATGTGGTACGGTCGATCGTTAGGTGCTGGCGTATTTGCTAGTGCATCTTTCAAAATTTCAACACCGTCAAGTGCGTTATTACGAGCAGATTTTATACGTGCTACTATCACCGCTACACCAAAGCTTTTCGCCTCTTGATACGCAGTTAACATTTCTTTTTCCGCTAAAGCATAGTCTCTTTCTATTAACGCTAACTGCCCTTTATAGTAGGCTAAATGCCAAAGGGGTAATTCTGCGTTTCGTAAAGTATTGAGCTTAGCCTTAGCTTGCTCAGTATTACCACTTCGTAGTAACAACTCAAAATGCGCTACATTGAATCGGCTTTCATCAGGAAATAGTTTCTCAGATGAAAGTACAACCTCCTTAGCTTTCTCTATTTCCTGCCGCGTTTGATAAAAATTTATAGCAACTAATCTAGCCTCTATATTATTGGGCTCGTTATATATCCAATCTCGTATCGCTTTTTCCGCGTCATCTTGTTTGTTTGCGCCAATTAATAAATTCACCCAAACCAAGGTCGGAAGTAGGCTTACAACTTCAGGCTTTCGCTCGCCTATTTGAACTGCTTTGATATAAGAAAATTGCAAAGCGTGGGCTTTTAGAAGGCCTAAATGATAGAGCAGAGAAGATGCTTGAACTGTCGAAAGTCTTTCAAGTGTTGCAATTACATCATGCTCTGGACTCTCATCAAGTAAATATACTAGATTGTCCACAGCCGAAGATGTTTGGTTAAGCTCCACTAACTGAGTTGCGCGTTCTACCGCTTTGGTAAAGTTAGCTAGCTGATATTCAGCATGCATAGCAATTTGCATGGCGGCAGTATTTTGCAGGTCTTCTTGCAGCACTTGCTCAGCAAGTCGAGTTGCAGAATCGTAATTACTTTTTGCAAGCTCAACAGTAGCGCTAAGTAGGTAGCTTTGAATAGCATCTGTCGATTTAAAACCTTCAGCAATAGCCAATGCATTGTCATAATCTTCTTTGCCAATTGCGTTTTGCACTTTAAAGTAGGCGATTGCTGTAGGATCGGCATTAGATGCCTCCAATCGTTTTAGCGTTATATCTGCATCAGGATCGTTATTATCTAGCTGCAAAGCCAGTTGTTGAATTAACAATGCATCAGCTTTTGGTGTTTCTTGAAGTGAGGATGAAATCAGTTGCAATGCTTTTTCTTGTTGCCCAGAGCCATCTAAATATGCACTAGCGCCAATTACAAAATTTATGTCGCTTATGTCTTTCACATCATTCGCCTGTAGTAATTTTACAGCCTCATCATGGTAGCCAAGCTCTAATTGTGTTCTCGCTAATAATCGGCTTGCCGTTCTATTGTCAGGTCGAGCACTGTATGCTTTGGTCAGGTGATTGTATGCAGCCTCCCATTTACCGAGCTCGCTTGCCGCCAAGCCAGCTAATAGATATGCATCGAACGTTTTAAGCCCAGAATGAAGCGCGTTTTCTGCCGATAACAGCCCTTCATCAAAATTCCCCAGCCTCACTTGTACCTCAGCCATTAGGAGATCAAAAATAGGACTACGCCTGTTATTCTTTAGCCACGGCTGAAGTGAATTTTCGGCCTTCTCCAATTCGTCTTTTGCGATAAGGAATTCGATATTGTTGACAGCTAGTAACCCAACAGAAGGCCATTTATTGGTGAGCTCTTGAACTATGCTTGCAGCATTTTCAACATCTCCAGTTTTTGCCATTAACTGCGCTTTTGTTTGAGACAAAAATACGTTGTAAAAACTAGGTAGTGATAAGTTTTCGAGCGCTGCCAAAGGTTTGGAAACTTGATACTGCCTAATCTGTTCAAGAATCTCAGCTAGTACAAGTTCGTCTCCTTGAGCTTGTCTTTGCAATCTCCGACTTAAAAGCTCTGCTGGCAAGCCTGCTTTTAACGTTGAGATAAATTCTGCTACCTTAAGTGAAACTTGCGTTGTTTCACCCAGTTCGTCCGTTAGTAACATAACGTCTTCAAATTTCGCTTGATAGTAAAGAGCAAACCCCAGGGTGCCTTGAACTTCATATTGGTCTATTTCAGTGCCGACTAAGCGGCGCAGTTCTTTCTCTGCTCCTGCCAAGTCTCCACTCTCAAAAAGTGCCTGCGCCAATTTAAAACGAATCTGATTATCAGTTGTTTTCAGCTCTAGTGCACTTTTGAGCTCAATAACTGCGACTTGGAGCTGCCCTTCATCTAGCGCTTTTTCAGCGTTCGCTAAATGAGTCTCAGGTGTTGACTTTGTACATCCTAGAACGAGACATGCCACCAATGGCACAAACATTTTTATTTTAATAGACATAAGGATTCCCTAATTAATGCTGAGCTCGCTAAATAAGTACTTATACAGCAAACCTCGAACAATGTTACAACATTGCCGATGCTTATCAATATTATGTTTACACACTGTGAAATTTACTTTTTAGCTTAATCTCGCTTTTTTTTGCTTTAGCTGTTTGTTGTAAGGTGTTTTTGAACAGTGACGGGGGGAGGTCTAAGAATAAAGTTATGTGGACTTATATTTCCATTCGTTTATTCTCATTGAAGCGATTAAGATAATGAACAATGGGACTATAAATGATGATTCAGGCCAAGCTACTTAAGGCCTACTCTGCTGATAATTTTTTTGGGTTGCTTGCGGAAATTGCAAACCCAGCACAGTCCAATGATTTTTTTTGCACTATTCCTTGGCTAACTTCATGGTTCAAGTCTATGGACACCCTACCACCTCTAGTCGTTTTCTCTTCGAACTCGCAAGTCGTAGGGTTGGTATTCTTAGGCTTTATGGAATCAAAAATGAGTTTATTTAGCTGGAAGAAAGGGTTAGTTAATCAAACTGGTATTCAAACATACGATCAAGTTTGGATAGAGTACAACCGCATATATTGTGACCCTGCAATAGAACAAGAGTGCATTTGTTCACTTTTAAACTTAGCCAGCACTTTCGATATTGATGAACTCGTCGTATCAATGTCAAAGCATAGTTCTCTATGGATTCGTGCTGCAACGAAGTTTTGGAGGATAGAATCTGACACTCATTTTGGTGCAAAAGTTGATTTACTCTCGACCAACGAAACAATCAAATTTCTGTCTAAAAACACACGTTATCAAGTTAAGCGAGCAATAAAAGCCGTCGAGATTAAGTATGGAAAATTGTCTGTTTCCAAAGCGAACACATCATCAGATAAAGAAAAATTCTTTTCAGAACTATCAGCGATACATAAAAAAAAGTGGGCGAGTTCTGAGTTCGGCAGCGGCTTTCAGAATCCTTCGTTTAATTCACATTTATTAAATTTGCTAAATGAGTTTTCACACAATGCCGAATTAGTAGCCGTATTTTCAGGAGAGACACTTGTAGGGATCAGTCTTAACTTAATTGCAGAAGATAAAGTAGGCTTTTATTGTTCAGGGATCAACTACGAAATCGCTGACAAGAAGATTAAACCAGGTTACATCTTGCATAGCCTAATGATTGAATATTACCGAGATGCAGGTAAAAAAGAGTATGACTTTCTCGCCGGTTATTCACAATACAAGTCGTCTCTTGCTACTGATATTTACTCCATCGAAACACTACGACTAACGAAACGCAATTTGCGTGGTACGCTTATTCATTTGCTCCGCAGTTTGAAACAGTTATTTTTTAAACTTAAACAAAAAACGAAGACATGAATTCACTACCATTTAAGATAACTAATACGTCAGTTTTTTCTGGCTTAGGGTCGTTCAAACAAGGTATTCCGGTTGCAAAAGGTTTTTTCACTGCAAATGAGCTTCTAGCTGTTTTCGACGAACAACAGCAACTCTCAGATGTGTATATTTCGGTAGAGAAGCTTTGGGAGGATGGCTCAGTAAAATGGCTTCTTGTAGCGGGAATAGTTCACCTTCAAGCGAACGGTTCGGCAACATTTTGTGTGCGCCCTGTTAAGCCTGATGTACGCGAAGAAGAACTAGTGGTTTCAGAGTCTTCTAACATATTAACAATTAAGACAAGCCTAGAGCCTGTTTGTCGAGTATCTCTTCAACAGCCTGCTAAGATAGAACTTCCTCAGCGCGCAAATATATCAATGCATTTTAATGGCCAAACAATTGACCAAGCTGGTTTAAAACATAAAGAGTATGAGTACTTATCAAATGGGCTTTCTCATGAGGCAGTAAAAACATCTCAATTATTTGACGTTGTGAACGAAAACCAAAAGATAACTATATTTCAAGAGCTTCACATATTTCTTAGCTCTGGTACCGTGCTGTGTACTTTAACGGTAACCAACCCCTCAGCTGCAGAGCATCCCAACGGTACATGGGACTTGGGCGACCCGAATTCGATAGCGGTATCTGAATTAGGCTTAACAATTCAGTTGATAAAGGGCGAAGCGACGATCTGCGCTTCAGAACTGGAAGGGGCACAACACCCTACAACCATTTTTCAAGCTTCCAGTGGCGGTGAACAATGGAAAAACAGAATCCACGTTGATCACTCCAACGACGTTACATTGCCTTTTAAGGGGTTTGAAGCACTTGCCAACGACAAATGCTTATTGAAAGGGTGTACTATTCAACCAATGTTAATCTGCAAAGCAGAAGCCAAGAATGATTTGGTGATAGAAGTGGCTGACTTTTGGCAACATTTTCCGTCATCACTTATTGTAGAAGGCAAAACTGCCCAATACAGCTTGCTTGGTTCTGCATTAGCGCCTACTCAGGAATTGCAGCCAGGAGAACAGCTTACTAGACAGTTTTCAATTGGCTACGATTCGATTTTAGAATTCGACGTTGAGATAGCGCAATCTTTGACAAGTTCTCATCAATTTTTTCCATTATTCTCTGCGCCTCGAGATAATAACCCGTTTGATTCATTAATAAGAAAAGCCGTTGACGGCAACAATAGTTTTTTTGAAAAAAGAAAACGAGCAGATGTTTATGGGTGGCGTAATTACGGTGAACTATACGCCGACCACGAGCGGGGAAACATTCCACACGATGAGAGTTTTGTGTCGCACTACAATAACCAGTACGACCCGATTTCAGGAATGCTCTGCCAGTGGTTTTGCAGTGGAAACATAAAATGGAAAAGACTTGCCGATAACCTAGCAAAGCACGTCGCTAATATTGATGTTTATCATACTTCATTAGATAAACCAGAATACTCGGGTGGCTTGTTTTGGCACACTGATCACTATGTTCAAGCATACACAGCTACACACAGAACCTATTCATCATTACAGCCAAATGATGTATACCAAGATCACGCTGGCGGCGGTGGACCCGGCGGACAACACTGCTACACCAACGGACTTTTGCTTCACTATTACTTAACAGGTAGTGAAGTATCAAAATCAGCTATGCTGTCTATCTGCAATTGGATAGAGCTTTATTACGAAGGCGACGGCACAGTTATTGGTACTTTGCTTGCGCTCAAGAATGCTGGAAACATAGGCCTCAAAAATGTACTTACGGGCGCCTACCCTTTAGACAGAGGCACAGCTAACTATTTACAAGCTTTGATGGATCGATTCGACCTGCAGGGCAAAACAGAGGATCTAGCCAAATGCGCAACAATAATAGCTAACACTGTATCACCTGAAGACGATATCGCTCAAAGAGATTTGCAAAATGTTGAGCTGACCTGGTTTTACACGGTTTTCTTACAAGCGTTGTGCCGTTTTATCTATATCAAAGAACAGCGTTTGGAAAGCGATTTTGATTACAGCTATGCGGTACAATCACTATGCCACTATGCCAAATGGATGATAGATAATGAATACGTTTATCTAGAAAAACCAGATATACTCGAGTTTCCAAACGATACATGGACGGGTCAAGATTTACGCAAACTCTGCATATTGAGTTTTGCAAAAGCGTATTTGAATTGCAGTGAAGATATAGATAACAAGTTGAGTACTCTCACAAAAGGAATTCACGAAAGACTGTCACTAAGTACTGAGACAGATTCAACACGAGTACTATGTCTAATGATGCAAAATGCCCATTACGACGTTTATTCAGAGCTTCCTCAGCCAATGGAGCTGGTAAAGTTCAACATGAAAGAGCACAGGAAAAGCGCGTTTACTGCATTGTTATTTTATACAATCAAGAACTTTTCTTTCAACAAAGAGAGAAGCCAATTGGCAAAACGTTTCCCACAACTTCAAAAATGGATAGGAAAACCGTGACGGTTAAAGTAAGTTTTATTATCCCGCACAAAGGGCGAGAAGAAATGTTGATACAAACGCTTCAGAGCGTGGGTATGCAAACACTTTCCGAAGATGAATATGAAGTTATAGTGGTAAGCCAAAACAAGACATTTTCAAATGCGCTATATGAGCTAAAGAAGCAAATTCCTTTAACTCTCATGTTAAATGATAGTAAGCACACTATATCGCATTCACGTAATCTAGGTGCATCAGCGGCACAAGGTGAATACCTTGCCTTCTTGGATGCAGACGTAGCACTTGAGCCCAAATGGGCACAGGCCATGGCGGAGTTGTTGGAAGAAAACGAAGATATAGTGTTATGCAGTGCTATGCAGAAATGCTCCGAATCAGCGCCACCGCTGGAAAAGATTAGAACCGCCCTAAGCAATGCTGAACTAGATCAAACAGTGACCTTTTTACCCGGTCGAAACCTCTTTTTATCGAAAACAACATTCTATACTGTCGGCGGCTTCCCAGAGCACTTGCAGACCTGCGAAGACTACTACTTTACGCAAAAAGTGGCTGAAACAGGTCGTTTACTTTATACCTCTGCGTCCAATTATGTGCATTTAGGGGAAGACAAAGCCTTTTTGCCCATGTTCAAAAAAGAAATTTGGCGGGGTCAGTCAAACTTAGCATCAATAAAAGGCCGGTCCATTCCGTTGCGAGAACTCCCCAGCTTCTTTATACCTTTTGCTGTTACACTGGGTGGCGCATTTTTATTAGTCGCGCTGCTGTACTCAAATATGAGTTTAGTTATTATGGCAAGCGTACTAACTATATTGCCCTTGGCAGTGTATACGGGTAGATTGAAAAAGCTTACCGGTGGTAGTGTAAACATGTATTACTGCCTGCTTTTTTATTGCTTGTATTTTCCCGCTCGGGTTCTCGGCACTTTATTAGGAATTAAAGGTGCGCTAGCTACACCTACACACAGATAATTACAATGAAAGTATTACAGTTTATTTGTTCAACGGGCTTCTATGGAGCTGAAAGATGGATCTTGGCACTAAGTAAACATATGCCCCAAGATGTAGAGAATCATTTAGTGGTGACGCTAGAGCCTGGAACCGAAGATTTAGAGCTTTTAAAGCAGTTTTCTTCGTTGGGCCAAACCCACCAGATAGCAATGCGCAATCGTTTTGACTTAGGCGCTATTTCAAAGCTTGCAGAACTTATTAGGCGCAATGGTATTGATGTGATTCATACCCACGGGTACAAATCAGATATTTTGGGCGTATTAGCAGCAAGAAAAGCGGGGATCCCTTGCGTTGTAACGCCCCACGGCTTTGAAAATGCTGCGGATATCAAGTTACGAACCTTTATCTGGCTAGGTTGCCAATCAATGCGATTAGCAGACAAAGTTGTGCCGCTATCAAAACAGCTTATGGAAGACGTAAAGAAATTTGGCATTAAACCGCCGAAGCTTGAGTATATTCAAAACGGTGTCGACCTATCCGAGGTTGATGCTGTAAGAGAAACTAAAGTCGTCAAACCTGCAGGTGAGAAAAAGCGCATAGGCTTTGTGGGTCAAATGATTAGCCGAAAGAATATCAAAGCAATACTGGATTGTTTTGACGTGCTTTACGCTCAACGACAAGATATCGAACTAATACTGCTCGGAGACGGTGATAGCAGGCAAGAACTGGAAGCATATAGCAAAACCTTATCAAGCGTAAACGCTATCCAATTCTTGGGGTTCCGTGACGATAGGCTCGAATTACTGAAAGACTTCGACTTATTCGTTATGACATCAACACTGGAAGGCATTCCTCGCTGTCTAATGGAAGCGTGCGCAATGGAAATTCCAGTATCGGCGTACGACATCGCAGGCATAGACCAGTTGATTACGCATAAAAAAACGGGGTTACTGGCACCTTTACATGATTTTGAACAGCTGCAAAAGGACTGGATAACGCTATTAGACGATAAAGACTATGCAACACGTCTAGCGCGGGCATCACGTCAATTTGTTGAAGATAATTTTTCAGCGAAAAGAATGGCCAGTGAGTACTATTCACTCTTCAAAAAAATGTTAACTGAGTAAGCAATGGATAAGCAGGACGTTTTATTTGTACTGAGCGTAGATACGGAAGAAGAATGGGAATGGAGTAACGACTTCCCAGAGACAGACTGCTCAGTGAAAAACATAGAAAAGTTGCCTGCTTTTCAGGAATTTTGTGAGTCATGGGGTATTAAACCCACTTATTTTGTCGATTATGCGGTTGCCAACGACACGTTTAGTTCTGACGTATTGCGAACGTTTGCGTCGAAGAGAAAAGCGGAAATTGGCGCCCACCTTCACCCTTGGTGTAACCCGCCATTTTTTGGTAAAACAGATGAGGCAAAATCTCACGTTGTCAATTTGCCGAAAGACCACGTTAAAGCGAAGCTGGATCATCTTATTGAACGGTTAATCACTAATATAGGCCCGGCGCCGATGTCGTTTCGAAGTGGGCGATGGGGAATTAATGGCTCTACCCTTGAATTGCTTGCAGAGCGCGGTTTTAAGGTAGATAGTAGCGTTTATCCATTCTACGAAAACACCTATTTTAGTTGCAAAAACCGGGATAGCACGCCCTACTGGCCAAGCTTTGAAAACGCCGATGTGGAAGGATCACAACGCAATTTAATGGAGCTTCCCATTACCGCAGGCTTTAATCGTTCTCATTTTAAGTATGCCGACAATATCCACACGTTTTTAGCAAAAAGTCCAATGAGGCTGGCTAAGCCTGTTGGGTTGCTATGGCACACAAATATACTTCGCAAGCTCTATTTAAGTCCGGAATTAACCGACAGTACTTCAATGAAGATGCTTGTGAATATATGTTTAGAAAAACAATACCCAGTAATTCATATGTATTTACATAGCTCAAGCTTACTAGATGGCGTAACAGGGCTGCTGCAAGTTGATAATGCCTACCAGCGTATTTGCGGGCGTATGTCAGAAGTCATAAAGCACTTACATGCTAAAGCCAACGTGAGATTTTGCACAATATCAGAGGCGTCAGCTTTGCTGAAGCATAAGATTAATACGCATTTTAGTGACTAGGACTGGGTACAAACGTGAACGTAGACACAACACTAAAATTAGTTCCACTTAACGAGCGAAATGTATCAGACTGGAACCGGTACGTTTCTTCTCACCCCTTCGCAACGCCGTACCACAATGCAGCATGGCAGCGCGTATCCGAAAACGTATATGCGATGCAATGCGAAGGCATGCTCGCCATTAACGAACAAGACGGTCGTATTGTGGGTGTCGTTCCAGCGGTAAAATTAACATCGTGGATACTAGGTGAAAGGCTATGCGCCCTTCCTTATTGTGATGTAGGTTTTCCTTTGGCTGACTCGCCTGATATTGAAGCCTATTTACTCGCTCATTTAAAAGAAAAGCACGTTAACGCGAAGTACTTTGAAGTTCGGAGTTGTCATGCGCAACAAACCGCAGACAATAACATTTTAGCGGGTAAAAAAGTGCAAATGCGCTTACCGTTACCTGACAGTAGCGACGTTTTGCTTAAATCGTTTAAATCGAAACTGCGGAGCCAAATAAAAAAAGCCGATAAGAATGGATTAACGTCTAAAAGCGGTAACTCTCCTGAACTTGTAAATGATTTTTACACAGTGTACGTGACAAATATGCGTGATCTCGGTTCACCTGCACATAGTTTAGAATGGTTTTTAAACATAGCGCGTGGCTACAATACTGCTTGCTATATTAGTGTGGTTTACCACGACGACGCGCCAATAGGCGCAGGCATTGTGCTTAAGAACAATAACAAAGCATCGATACCGTGGGCGTCAACAGTGCGCGAATTTAATAAGTTAGCGCCTAATATGAAGCTTTATTGGAATGTACTGGCACATTGCGCAGACAATGGTATTCGCGAATTTGACTTTGGACGCAGCACGTTCAATGAAGGTACATTTAAATTCAAAAAGCAATGGGGCGCAGAGCCTTATCTTCTCGATTGGTATCACTATCCGCGAAGCAATGTTGTAAATAAACAAGAAGCGGCTTCTAATAATGGAATGAAAGAATCGATAAAAGCGATGGCAGAACGAGTGTGGTGCAAGCTGCCACTTCCTCTCACTGTTGAGATAGGTAAAAGAATAAGACCGCATATTAGCTTATAGGGAAACAATATTGTGTGTGGAATAGCAGGGTTCAGTTTACTTAACCACCCCGAGGGCAATGAGGCATCTTTGGTAAAAATGGGTAACGCCATCTACCACCGAGGACCCGATGCAGGCGGCACTTATATCGACGATAGCGTAGGCCTTTGCCATAGACGCCTAAGCATCATTGACTTATCCGAAGCCGGCAATCAACCTATGTTTTCCGGCTGTGGTAATTACGTCATTGTGTTTAACGGCGAAATATACAACTTCCTTGAGTTACGAGAAACGCTAGAACAAGAAGGCGTGGTCTTCAATTCTCACTCAGATACCGAAGTTATCCTGGCCCTGTATAAAAAAGAAGGCGTAGAGTGTATCCATCGTTTAAACGGGATGTTTGCATTCGCCTTGTGGGACAAAAAACAAGGTCAACTATTTATTGCCCGTGATCGCTTAGGCAAAAAGCCGCTTTACTACTTTAGTAAAGATGGCCGGTTTGCGTTTGCCTCTGAAATCAAAGCGCTCCTAACCTTAGAGAACATTCCGCGTAAAATTAGGCTGGATGCCGTTTACGATTTTTTCGCATACCAGTATGTCCCCGACCCCAAGAGTATATTTGAAGACATTCACAAGCTACCGCCAGCGCATTACATGTTAGTAACCAAAGATGGCATTAAACAGCGTCAGTACTGGGATTTGAGCTTTACCCATACTTCTAGTGATTCAATAGAAGACAATAAGGACAAACTGCTCTCTTTGCTTAACGAGACAACTCGTCAACGCATGATAAGTGATGTTCCACTCGGTGCATTCTTGAGCGGCGGCGTGGATAGCTCTGGTGTAGTTGCCCTAATGGCCAACAATAGCGACAAGCCAGTTAAGACCTGTACCATTGGCTTTGATAACAAAAAATACAACGAAGCAGAATTTGCAAAAGAAATTGCGCAAAAATACAACACCGAACACCATGAATTTACAGTCCATCAAAATGTTGCTGATCGGCTTGAAGAAATAGCACAATACTTTGATGAGCCCTTCGCCGACCCCTCGCTGGTGCCCACATTTTTTGTATCTGAATTAGCCCGTAAAGAAGTTACAGTTGCCATTGCAGGTGATGGTGGTGATGAAATGTTTGCTGGTTATGAAAAATACGCCATTGATGACATTGAAAAAAAGTTAAGGGATAAGTTTCCAAAAAAAGTTCGGGAAAAACTTTTTCCACCTTTAGCTAAGTTAGCTGGCACAATCCCTTTAAACATAGCAAAAAAAGCCAAATCGCTGTTAAATAGCTTAAGCCAGTCACCTGCCATGGGCTTTTACATCACGAACAGTCAAATGACCGACGAAACCTGGAGCAAACTTGTTAAACCCGACGTAGCGCGAGCGCTCGGAAATTATCATCCTAGTCGTATTACTCTTGATAAATATGAGGAGGCGGATGGTCCAGACCACTTAAGCAAGCTGCTTTACACTGATATTAAAACCTACTTAACTGGTGGAATTTTAGTTAAAGTAGACAGAATGAGTATGGCTAATCACTTGGAAGTTAGGGCTCCATTACTCGACTACCAAATTGCAGAATTCGCTGCTTCTATTCCTTCAGAACAAAAGTTTAACGAAGGAATAAAAAAGCGCATTTTAAAAGAAGCGCTCGTTCCGTTTATTCCAACCGACCTCCTTCACAGAAAAAAAATGGGCTTTTCTGTTCCTTTAGCACAGTGGCTTAGAGGCGAGCTCAAACAGCTGTCAGAAAAATACCTAGTTGATTCAAATAATGGTGTCTATGAATACTTAAAAAAAGACGAGGTCCTGACGCTTTGGTATGAACATCAATCATGTAAGTACGATCACAGTAATATTCTCTGGAGTGTTCTAATGTTTCAGATGTGGTTTAGTACTTATATACCTCAAGCGGAGTGCGCTCAGTGAGAATATTACATGTGACATACGATATGCGTATCGGTGGAACAGAGATGGTTATTAAAAATATCATAGAAAGTAACTCCAACCCTGATGTAAAAATGTCGATATTTTGTATTGAAAGCCCCCTTGGGCCATGGGGCGAAGATTTACAGAAAAAAGCTATCTCTATCTATTGCCATACACGGAAAGACGGATTCGACTTTTCAATCATACGCTCTATAAGAAAAGTGATAAAAGCGAATAAAATTGACATCGTGCATTGTCATCAATACACACCGTGGGTCTACGGTGCAATGGCAGCTATTAGCACGTCGGCAAAAGTTATATTCACAGAGCACGGACGCTTTTACCCAGATAGATCAAACTGGAAACGCCAAATTGTAAATCCACTTCTCGTAAAACTCACAAGTGAGATTACAGCAATATCGGAGGCTACAAAGAGAGCTCTGAGCGAGTATGAGTTTATACCTGAAAGCAAAGTTCATGTTATCTACAATGGTATCAAACCGCTGATTTCGTCGTCTTCTCTGGTCGCTGAGCTGCGTAGCTCGCTGAGTATACCTGATGAGCATATCGTTTTTGGTACCGTAGCAAGACTCGACTCTATTAAAAATCATCGAATGATGATTGAAGCATTTAAAAGGGTAAATTCTGAATTTCCCGAGACTGTGCTACTTATCGTAGGTGACGGCGAAGAAAGAGAAAATATTGAATTGCAAATTCAAAAGTTATCGTTAGAAAAACACGTCATCCTCACTGGTTACATCAAAGCTCCAAGCAACCACATATCAAGTATGGATGTCTTCTTACTCTCATCGTTCAGCGAAGGTACATCAATGACATTACTAGAAGCGATGAGCCTTTCAAAGCCTTGTATAGTTACCGATGCGGGCGGGAACCGAGAGATTGTAAAGAACGGAGAGAATGGGTTCGTCTCAGAAAATGACAATGAACTTCAATTTAGTCAGTTAATGAAATTACTCCTTAAATCACCTGAGTTGATTAAGCGTATGGGAAGAAATGGAAAGCTTCGTTTTCATGAAAGGTTCCTCGCTACTACAATGATTGAAAATTATAAGCGGCTTTATCAAAAACCCTAATACTATGAAAAAGATAATAAAATCTATAATTAATAAAGTGGCTATTAAAGCATTAGAAGACCGTACTGTACGTCAGGCTATTCGTTTAAATCAAGGAAATAGCTTGAATAGTCGGCTACCAAGCTACAATCATGCTTCTCCTTATATCTCACACGAACCTCCTTTAGAATTTAAAGGTGAAGGTGTAATTTTTATTACCAGTAGGTTTAGAAGTGGATCGACTTTACTCTGGAATTTATTTAGAAGCGTTGAGGGTTGCACTAGTTATTACGAACCTTTTAACGAACGAAAGTGGTTTGATGCCGAGACAAGAGGGAGTTTTGTAGACAATACGCATTTAGGTGTTAATGATTATTGGCAAGAGTATGAAGAACTTTCAGATCTTTCGAAGTATTACAACGAAAAGTGGATTCACCAGCAACTGTACATGGACCAGAGATCTTATAACCCTGATATGGAAGACTTCATCGACTGCATTATAGAAAATACGAAAGGTTTAACAGTACTCCAATTTAATCGCATTGACTTTCGTTTACCGTGGATAAAAAAACACTATCCCAAAGCCAAAATCATCCACCTATATCGCAATCCTCGAGAAGTTTGGTGTTCATTTTTGGTAAATAAAGAAGTGATGACTTCTGAGAACATCGAATACACTTATCAAGATGCATTTTACTTGGACGTCTGGTGCGATGACCTTGCTGATGTTTACCCATTCCTTGACCCTAAAGTAACTCGTCACCCATATCAAAGGTTCTATTATTTATGGAAACTTTCATACTTGTTTGGCATTGAATGGGCAGACCAATCTGTAGCTTTCGAAGATTTAGTTTACTCACCTCACGAATGCATTAGAAATATGTTCGAAGATTTACCCTTAAACGGCGATATTGAACAGCTTGCGACGGTTATTCAACCTCCTCCTAAAGATAAGTGGAGAGAGTTTGCAAATGACGAATGGTTTTTGGAACATGAACGTCAGTGCGAGTCTACCTTATCGCTTTTCTTTAATCGCAGATACGTTGGGGGGAAAAATGAAAGATAAGTTAATTGAGTTAGTTAAGTACGACTATAATAAGGCTAAAATAGTACTCCTTCCTTTTATCTATTTAGCAAACCTTTACTACGTTAAACAAAAACCCAGCAAACATTTATCGTTTTTGTCTACTGTTTTCAGGCTCAACTGGCCTGGAACTTTTCATTTTTGCAGAACACAGATAAAAAAACATTTTCTAGTAGACGACAGAAACTCTCTCCCCCAATGTGTACTTGAAGAATTCCTAAACAACATCCAAGGCATAGATCGTTACAAAAAATTCCTTGACGATCCAAGTGCAATGATGCCATCCATTATCACGGTTTTAGCACCCGCAAAGGAAAATAACAAAGGCGTATTAGTCATCGCTTACAGTTACTATTTTTTGGTTTTTCTGAAGTCTTTTGATTTCCAAAAAGTCGCGGAAAGTTACCACATTGTTTTAGAACCAAGCTGGAATGGCCTCTGCGAAGATGCAGTTTTGGCGTTTGCCTGTTTAACGTCACCAGTGTTTGTAATGGCTTATGAAGAGAGAGATTATAATTTCTTGATGTCATTAAACACAAATATCATCCCTGTAAGGTTGAGTGCCAACTGGTGGATTAACCCTGACCAATTTGGTGTAGATAATGCATCGGAACGAGATATCGATGTAATTATGATTGCTGCTTGGGCCAAATTTAAAAGGCACGGTAAGTTCTTTGAGGCACTCAAAGAAATAAAGGAAACCGGAGTCCAACTAAAGGTAGCGCTGGTTGGTTACCCTAATGATCTAGTTATGGCAGATATTGAGAGAAAGGCGGAAAGTTACGGTATTCGTGACTGGTTGGAGTTTTATGAGTGGATTTCCCCGTCTGAAGTTTCATCACTGTTATCACGATCTAAAGTAAATGTTCTATGGTCTCGTTTTGAAGGGTTAAATCGCGCAATTATTGAAGGGATGTGTTGCAATACCCCATGTATAGTTAGAGCAGGTTTCAACTTTGGTATGGAATACCCTTACATCAATGAAAGTACTGGCAAATACGCGACAGAGACCTCGTTGAGCAATGATCTCATGGAAATTATCAATAGGTACAATAAATTTGAACCAAGAGCATTCATTGAAAAAAATCATAACTGTTTTATCGCAACTGAAATCTTAGCTGACACCATTAGTCATTATGACGAAAGCTTTAATAAAAATAATCTCGTTGCTAAAACAAGTGAACTTAATGGCATGAAATATATATGCGAGCAAGATAAAGAGCATATGCAAGCTGACTACAAATACTTAGCAAGTTTGATCAAAAATGCAGTGTGAGTGTTCAATGAAAATAATACTAATCGCAAACTCTGAAAAGATAGGCGGTGGAAATAAATCCTTAATATCAATATGTAAGTCATTAAGCGGCCAGGGACACGTGCCATTGGTGCTTGTTCCAGCAGAAGGACGACTTTCAAAAGAGTTAAGAAACTTGCAAATAAAATATCGAATAATACCAACTCGGTTTTATGACAAGCCATCAGCACAGATAGCATGGATCTTCACAAAGGTAATGCTGTTACTAGCCAAAGAAAGGCCGAATTTAATTCATGCAAACGACGTTTACTGTTATAAGTATTTTTCATTAGCGGCAAAACTACTGAATATTCCTATTCTATGCCATTTTAGGCACTTCATTGATGCTCATATAGGCAAGTATTTGTTGGATGTCCCCCCAACATTGAGTTTGTTCAATAGTGAATACAATCTACAACGCACACTCGCCTTAACCCCCACTTTACTCAAAAAGTCTCGCTCGATGGTACTTTACAATTTTTTCAACGAAGAAGAATATTATCCTTATAACGGTGATGCTTCTTTTAGGGAACTTTTCAATATAAATCACGACGCTTTCCTTATGTTGGTCATTGGAAACATAAATCCAGGCAAAGGGCATCTTGATCTCTTATCAGCCTTAGAGAAATTGGAGCAAAGAGGCCTCTTTGTTACCTACCCCAATCTTAAATTTGTAATTGCTGGAGAAGACGTTACAAACTCAGGCATTGAAAATGAAATGAAAGAGAAGATCGAGAAAACTAAATTAGCAGAGCGTATTATATTCACAGGCTTTGTAGCCGATACAAAAGCGGCCTATGCCTCAGCAAACGCTGTACTCATTCCCAGTATTGAAGAACCTTTCGGACGCGTCGCAGTAGAGGCAGTGCTGGCACGCAAACCTATCGTGGCCAGAAATAACAGTGGACTGTCGGAAATATTATCTCCATTAAAAACACCTGTGCTAACGACTGATGACAGCATTGATAGTTTAGCAAGAGCTATCGAGAGAGGGGTAACAACAAAAGTACCCAAAAGCGAGCTAGAGCACGACGCGCAAACCGTCGCCCTTCGTTTTTCTGAAGAAAATCAATTTAACCGTTTAATGAATTCCGCTTATCTTCCGCAAGCCCGTTAACCCTTGTTTTAAGCTCCAAGACTAAAGGAAGTACGACGCGATCCCAATCGTACTGGTTTGCCTCATCCAAAGTCCGCTTTCTTAGCATCACCCAATGTTCGTGGGTATAACCATTAGAAAGTTTTTTAAGAAGGCCGATAAGTGAACTTGGTGAGTTAATATCAAAAACATTTCCGATACTCCCCCTCCCTTTAGTCATTTCAACAAAGTAAGGTAGCCTACTTGCAATAACGGGAGTCCCAACAGTCCAAGAAGCTAATAATGCCCCACTTGTCGTTATATCTTTATAGGGCAATAACGATACATCAGCGGCGGCTAAGTACTCGTTAAACTCGGTGTCAGTGAGGTTTTTGCACACCAATTTTACTCTGTCGCTTAAACCGTAAGCATTTATTCGCTCATACAATAACGCTAGATAAGCCTCATCTTTACAACGCCCAGCAATAAGGAGTTGAGAGTTATTAACATTCTTTATAGCTTCCAGTGCCAGTTCGTGTCCGCGGCTTGGGCGAATCTCCCCCACTAAACCTATGCATATTTTCCCTTTTTCTATACCAAACTTTTTCTTTAATTGAGTATTATCGGTCACCGGTACAAAGACATTATTAAAATTTCCATGGTACACGATGCATACTTTCGCTTTCGTCACTACTAGATTTTCTATCCAGTTCTTAGACCACTCACTGTGGCATGCTACAATATCAGAATAAAAGCAGAAAAGGCGAACACCCGCCCAGTCGGCCCAAGTAACCCTTCCATGAGGCTTGTGGTTATGCACTGTCCATACAAGTACCTTGCCCAGACGCTTAGCTTTTTTTATGAAACGCCAAACGCCAATCAAAGACTTTAGTTGCTCAAAAAAGGTTCCTCCTTCCCAGAAGCGCTCTATCCAGTGAAAATGAACAACACTCTCCTGAGAGGAAATTAATGCATCGTCAGTAAACTCATGTCCAACCTTTACCTCAAAACCATTTTTTTCTAACGCTTGAGCCATTGCTTTTTGGTAGGCATGCCAATTAGTTGCAGGGTAAAACCCTATTGTATGGCGATTCACAATCAACCTTTCCTTGCTAATTTTTGTGAGAGGGGTGTGCTCAATTGAACCAATTCGTTCCAAAGAGGATGATTTGTCAGCCATACACTTAGTAACCACGTAGTTATCAGAATAGGCCCCATCACTATCAAACTTAAATAGGCCGGAAATGCGCGATAATCTAGCAAAAAGTCTCCAGCGATTGCGACCGCTGAACATATTATGGTTAACATAATGTTTTTAGACATTGCTTTGGAAAAGGTAATAATTGATAGCCCAGTCGCAAAATAGACTGCAATTGAGCCCACAATAAAATCCGCCAAACCGACAACGACCATAGCCCACGCAACATAACTAAGTCCATGAGGGTACGCAAAATATACTAGAGTTAACGTTAGTGTAAAGAGAACCATTTGCTTAAGTAGCATAATTTTCTCTTTGTGGACAGCCATCAACAACTGCGGTGAGAAATTATGGACAAGCCTTAAGATAGCCCAAATTGAAAGGATTGCGGCCAAAGGCACAGTATCTAACCATTGTTCGCCGAATAGCAACATAATAATGGGGAAACTCATTACACCAGCTGCCGCTAGAATCGGCCAACATACCCCACCCATCAAGAGGCTTGCTCGAACGTACGCATCTCTCAAATCGCCACCATCCCGGCTCACACCAGACAAATAAGGCAATATAACCGGCCAAACGCCAGAAGAAATGAGGGTGGTAATAAACTGATAGAATCCGACACCTCTGGAAAAAAAAGCAACCTGTGCTGTTGTTCCAAGCTTTCCAATGACCAAATCTGGCGCATTAGCGTCGAATCTAGCAAGAAGATTTGTCATCGATGAATAGAAACCGAATTTAAAGATAGGTTTCAATCCACTGAAGCTAGGCATAAACCTGGCGGTCGACGGACGATATAAG
>NZ_JACSOE010000064.1:0-22164 GCF_014349115.1 Alteromonas sp. BZK5
TCAATTGACTTCACGAAAAAGCCGAATATATGGCAGCAATGAATCACGTTATTAAATCAACACGGTGTCTTGCAATCGGAGAGGGTCCATATATGGTATTACAGACTAGTAATATTTTTATCTTCTGTTAGAATGCGCGCCATCTCGCCAAAGGCTCGTTGCTTTACGATAAAAAGCAACATCAACGCAATAAAGAGACGATGAACTGGGTAGACTTTTCCATACTGGGTATCATTGCGGTATCTACCTTAATAAGCCTGATCAGAGGGTTTGTTAAAGAAGCCATCTCGTTAGTGGTATGGTTTGCTGCACTCTTTATTTCAAGCAATTTCTACGCTGACCTCGCCGTTTACTTCACAGCCATTGACGATCCTTACTTAAAAAACGGTGCTGCAATTGCAGCATTGTTTGTCACCACGCTCATTCTTGGCGGCATGATCAATTACGTGATTAGCCAATTGGTTCAGGCAACAGGGCTGTCTGGAACAGATAGGGCCCTCGGTATAGTTTTTGGCGCACTGCGTGGCGTGCTTATAGTTAGCGCATTGCTCTTTTTTATGGATACCTTTACTGGTGCAGCTTCCTCAGATTGGTGGCAAGCATCGGTACTCATTCCAGAGTTTGGTGTCATCATTGAGTGGTTTTTCAGCTATGTGAAAGACTCCTCCAGTTTCTTAAATCCCGCTTGAAATAGGTAACGCACATGTGTGGTATAGTCGGAATAGTTGGTAAAACGCCCGTAGCTCAGTCACTGTACGACGGTCTAACGGTTATTCAACACCGTGGACAGGATGCCGCAGGCATAATGACTATCGACCAAAATATGTTTAATTTGCGTAAGGCAAATGGTTTGGTTCGAGATGTTTTCCATACGCGTCATATGAAGAGGCTGTCTGGCAACATGGGTATTGGCCATGTTCGCTATCCTACCGCGGGTACATCAAGCTCTGCAGAGGCGCAACCGTTTTATGTGAACTCGCCGTTTGGTATTGCCTTTGCTCATAACGGCAACCTCACCAACGCCCATGAGCTACAGGAAGAAGTATTCCGCATTGCACGCCGCCACATCAACACCACCTCAGATTCAGAATTATTGCTTAACATTCTTGCGCATGAACTGCAGCAGGTAGCAGGTTTAAGCGTAAGTGCCGAACACATTTTTGAAGTGGTAACGAAAGTTCATAAGAAAATTCGTGGTGCCTACGCAGTCGTTGCGGCGATCATCGGCCAAGGTATTGTAGCGTTTCGCGACCCGCACGGTATTCGTCCTCTAGCACTCGGTAAGCGTATGAGCGAGCTGGGTGAGGAATGGATGGTGGCATCTGAAAGCGTGGCGCTTGATGCTGTTGGCTTCCAGTTTGTGCGCGATGTAATGCCAGGTGAAGCGGTATTTATTACCGAAGAGGGTCAACTGCACACCAGACAGTGCGCCGAGAATCCAGTAACCTCTCCGTGTATCTTTGAGTTTGTTTACTTTGCTCGCCCAGATAGCTTTATAGATGGCATTTCAGTTTATGCATCGCGTGTAAACATGGGCCGTAAGCTAGGTGAAAAAATTAAGCGCGAATGGGCAGATCTGGATATCGACGTGGTTATTCCTATTCCTGAAACGTCGATGGACGTGGCGCTTCAAATCGCAAACACACTGGATTTGCCATATCGCCAAGGCTTCGTTAAAAACCGCTACATTGGCCGTACTTTCATTATGCCTGGCCAAACCATGCGTAAAAAATCAGTACGCCGTAAGCTAAACGCAATCTCATCTGAGTTCAAAGGTAAGAGTGTACTACTTGTCGATGACTCTATCGTGCGCGGTACTACATCAGGTCAAATCATTGAGATGGCGCGTGAGTCAGGTGCGAAGAAAGTATACTTTGCGTCAGCTGCGCCAGAAATTCGTTTCCCAAATGTGTATGGTATTGATATGCCATCGGCAAACGAACTGATTGCTTATGGTCGTGAAATCGATCAAATTGCAGAGCTTATCCAAGCAGATGGCCTTATCTTCCAAGACATTTCTGACTTAGTGGATGCCGTTCGCGAAGAGAACGAAACCATTCAGCGTTTTGAAACGTCTGTTTTTGATGGTAACTATATTACTGCGGATATCGACCAAGAGTACCTTGAGAGAATTGATATGTCGCGCGGTGAAGCGTCAAGAAAAGCGCCAGTGATACAAGCAGAGCTTAGCAATCTTGATGTGCATAATATTGATGCTGCTGATTAATGTAAGACGCTCTTTGATATAACAACAAGCCGCTTTTTGAAGCGGCTTTTTAATGCTTTATTTCAATGAAAGAGGCTAGTGAACAAATACTGGTCCGCCGGACAGTCCCCATACCAAAACTGAACCTGTCATTAGAATAACGAGCAATACTAGCCCACATGTCACTACCGAGCTTGAGTAAATGAACCCTTTATCTTCTGGCATATGCATCAAAATTGGCACGCCAGAATAGAGCAGGTATACCGAATAGCTAATACCGACTAACAGCGCCGTCATCACTACCCAGAGTTCTGGGTAAAGACCTGCGAAGCCCACCATAAACAACGGTGTAGCCGTGTAGGCCGCAAGTTCCAGCGACTGCGTATAAGTTGGCGTCGCATCAAACGCTTTAGCCAACTCATGAATAAGTACAGCCAATGCGACCACGCCTGCAATTAAGCCAAAATACATGCCTATACCCATCATTATGGCGGTATTTTCGCTAAGGCGAATTATGTCACCTGCGCCGATACTCCAGCCAGTATGGGCACTGGAATAATAGGCCACGAGTGAAGGAATGAGAGATATAAAAGCGATATGGGTAAGCGCGTAAAAATAGGTTTCGTGTTTGGTATCAATGGTTTGCCACTCTTCTTTTGGATGAGTGTAAATACCAATTAAATGATTCAAAATCATAAAGTCCTGCCTTATTCACCAACGTTATTATTTTAAAAAATATTGTTGTGAGGCAGGGGGAACACACGGATTAACCGTAAAACCAAGGAAATACAAACACAGCGCAAAGCGCTAAACACTGCCGTTAACAATATGTTTACAAATTGAGTGTGCAGCAGAATTACTAAGCCGTCAATATAAATTGATTAATTTATAAACGGATGCAAAGCGTTAACTTTTAGCGTGGTGCGCCTGAGTGGAAACGCAATTCGTCATCGTCGCTTTCAATCAATGATCTTTCAACGTCTCCGAAGTGGGCAACGCGCTCTGAAATATCAGTTTTAGCGATTTGCCCAGCCAGCGTTAGGTAGTCTTCAAAATGTCTGGCTTCTGAACGCAGCAATGACACATAGAACTTACCTAAATCTTCGGAAACATACGGCGCAAGTTTGGCAAAGCGTTCACAGGAGCGCGCTTCAATGTAGGCACCACAAATGAGCTTGTCGATGAGCTTTTCAGGTTCGTAAGTGCGTACGTGACGCAATAAGCCATTTGCGTAACGACTGGATGTTACCGACTTATATTCAAACCCCAACTCGTGCATAATTTCTAGCACTTGGTAAAAATGATGAAGCTCTTCTTTAATTAGCATGACCATTTTATCAAGCATGTCTTTTTTAAAAGGGTCTAGCCCTTCTGTGTTAAATACATTTTTGGAAAGGTGCTTAGTATTAAGCGATTGCCAATCGCCTTCGTGGCGGTAAGTGAAGTCTTCGTAAGGTTTCAACCAGCCCAGCAATACCTTACTGGTTTCCTCATTGGCTACATAGCGGCGAAGTAGGTACATAGCCGACTGAGCCGCTTTAAGCTCGCAAATTAGGTGGTCAGTAAGGATAACGCGAAGGTTTTCCTCTTTCTGCGCTTCGTCTATCCACGACTGTGGCGTCTCGCAATGTAAAAAGGCATTGATTGGTGAAAGTAGAGACGTGACTTCAGAAGTGGATATTACAGACATGTTGAAACTCAATTTTAAGTGCTACGGTTTTTCAGTTACATTTGAATTTGGCTGCTGCCAACGCTAGTTTCGGCAGTTCGGTTTATAAAAGTACAAATTTAGCGTATCTGAATTGGACCGCAATTTTACTTGATACCAACAAGCCCTTACAACTTAAAATAGAGGCCAATAAATTACAAAATGAATTATCTTGCCCATCTTTTCTTAGCCCGACCAACTGCCGATTCTCAATTCGGTAACCTACTCGGTGATTTCAGGCGGGGTGTTGATATTAAAGAGTTTGGACAAGCGGTACGGCTAGGTCTTAAAAACCACTATGAAGTCGATAGGTTCACCGACAGTCATACCAGCGTCTTAGCAGCAAAGGCGTTATTTCATAAAAGTCGTCGGCGCTTTGCACCTGTGGCGCTGGATATCTACTTCGATCACTTGCTAATTAAACATTGGGCGTCGTTTACAACACAGGGTTTTGACGAATTCAGGGAACAAAGTTTCGCATTGTTAGAACAGCGATTGCCCACTATGCCAAGAACGATGCAGCACAGGGTCGGGCATATGATAACCCATGACTGGTTTGAAGATTATGCTAAGGAAGAGGGCATTGCTAAGGCGATTACTGTGGTTGCTAAACGTATTCGTTTTCCCAACACGTTTCATCTTGCTGTGGATGATATTAATGCGAACAGAGACGAGATTGAAGCGAGATTCCTAACGTTTTTCCCTGAACTCATTACACACATAAAAATCAATGGCCCTGAGAATATTTGAAAGGCTTAACCGTGTTACAGAAATGTATCGAAGAAATTGGTCGTTTTGTCGTTCATTGCTAAGCTGTCATGTGAACAGCGATATAGTAAAGCGTGCAATACAAAGACAACACAAAAAAGATAAAATTAACGACACTCAAAGATAATAATGATGAATATTCAATCCTTAGTTAGAAATACATCGCCCGTATTATTAAGTCTGGGTAAAAATAAACACAAAGCGCAATCGCACGCGACCCTAGCATGGTTAACGGCAGCCTTAATTGCTTTTGTAAGCTTAACTACCAGTGCTTCAGCGCAAGAAGAAAGCGCATCTGCCCATGCTCGTTCAATAAAAATTGATAGCAGTGTAGTGACAGAGCACGAAACTAAAATCCTAGGCAAGCGCGTAAAGTACAGTGCTACCACGGGTACTCAACCGGTTTGGAACAGTAAAGACGAAGCGGTTGCCACTTTGTTTTACACTTACTATCAGCGCACTGACGTAAAAGAGAATACTGAGCGCCCGCTTATTATTTCTTTTAACGGTGGTCCAGGCTCTGCGTCAGTGTGGATGCATGTAGCCTACACAGGCCCTCGTATTCTTAATATTGACGATGAAGGCTATCCAGTTCAGCCCTATGGTGTTCAAACCAATCCTTACTCCATTTTGGATGTGGCTGACATTGTGTTTGTTAACCCAGTGAATACAGGGTACAGCCGCGTGCTGCCTAAAGCTGACGGCAGCATGCCATCGCAAGATGAACAGCAGAAAATGTTCTTTGGTGTAAATGCCGATATTAGCTATTTGGCAGACTGGGTGAATACTTTTGTAACGCGTAATAATCGCTGGCGTTCACCTAAATATCTTATCGGTGAAAGTTACGGCACGACGCGCGTGTCAGGATTAGCATTAGAGCTTCAAAATCGCCAATGGATGTACTTAAACGGCGTTGTGCTTGTATCGCCAACCGATATTGGTATAGAGCGCAACGGGCCGGTAAAAGCCGCTAATCGACTGCCTTATTTTGCTGCCGCGGCGTGGTATCACAATAAGCTTGAACCCGCGTTGCAAAACAAAGATCTTACTGAGCTATTGCCTGAAGTTGAAGACTTCACCATCAATACGCTTATTCCTGCTCTGGCCAAAGGTGGCTTCATTGGTGAAACGGAAAAGCGAGATGTGTTAACGCAAATGGCACGCTATTCTGGGTTAAGTGAAGCGTCTATTGCGCAAAACAACTTAGACGTGAGCACTGCATTTTTCTGGAAAGACTTACTGCGCGACGAAGGGAAGACGCTAGGTCGTTTAGACAGCCGCTATTTGGGTATAGATGCTAAGCAAAGCGGCGACCGCCCTGACTATTGGGCTGAGCTAACATCATGGCTTCATTCGTTCACGCCCGCTATTAATTACTATTTGCGTGAAGAGTTAAACTACAAAACTGATATTAAGTACAACATGTTTGGAAACGTGCACCCGTGGGATAGAAGCAATAATCAATCGGGTGAGAACTTGCGATTAGCCATGGCGCAAAACCCGTATCTGAATGTGATGATTCAAGCTGGCTATTACGACGGCGCAACGAACTACTTTGATGCCAAGTATACGATGTGGCAGCTCGATCAAAGTGGCAATTTAAAAGACCGTTTGAGCTTTAAGGGATATCGCAGCGGCCACATGATGTATCTGCGTCGCGACGACTTAAAACAGTCCAACCAAGACCTACGCGAGTTTATTAAAATGAGCACACCAGGCAAAGGCATACCTGCTGAATACAAGCGATAGTACGTCTGAAAATCTAAAGACAAGGATGTCAGGTTTTTTTACATTATATTAAACTAATTCATTATTTATTTTTTAAGCTTCTGTATTTAAAAGCTATTTTAGATTTGGCTTACACTTTGCTAAATCGGGTCTGCTAAATAATGAAATTCTTATTAACATAAACTACAAGGACGTATACATGAAAAAGTCTTCGCGTTTTTCATTATCCCTGTTGGCGAGCGCAGCGCTAGCATTCTCAATCTCAAGCACCACAGCCAATGCTTCAGTGCTCCTTTCCGGCTGGGAAGGCTCTACTGAAAGTGGATTTGGTAACTTAGCGATGAATGGTAACGACGACGGTTCATCGGGCGCTATCGTATTTGACGCATTTGAATCGCTTGCCTTCGATAGTGGCGTAAATTTCTTTGGTACTTCATACGATAGATTCTTCATTAACAATAACGGTAATATAACCTTCAATGGCACCGTGAGCTCCTTTACGCCAAGACCCTTCCCCATAAGCAACCAGCCAATGATCGCGCCATTTTGGGGCGATGTAGATACGCGCTGTGCAGAGTGTGGCGACGTGTTTATCGGTTCACCGAATGAAAACACGCTGGTAGTGACATGGAACGATGTTGGTTACTACAGTCAAAACAGTAACCCCACAAACACGTTCCAATTAGTGTTAATTGATCGGGAAGACACAGGTGCGGGAAATTTCGACGTTGAGTTTAGATATGAAGATATCGGCTGGACTTCAGGTAGTGCGTCAGACGGCGTTCCAGCACAAGCGGGTTATGACGCGGGAGATGGGGAAAACTTTTTCACTGTGCCGGGGTCTCAAACCGCCGCTATCGCTGATATAGACGAAAGTAACAGCAACACGGGCACGCCTGGTATTTGGAAGTTTGCTATTCGCGATGGCGTACTACCGGGTGATACTCCAGAAAACCCTATATTGCCTATTGTTAATCCAGAAACACCGACAGACTATGAATTTGAATTCTCTATCGATGATCCAGATGAACTTGTATTCATCGACCCAGACGTAGCAGTAGGCTATGACTATATTGTAAATAGTGGTCCAAATATCGCGTCAGTACTTTTGCCTGAAGGTTACGACGACAACATGTTTGACCTATTTCTTTGGGACAATGTTCTGATGGATTGGTTCGATACAGGCACAGATATCACTGGTGGTGAGGAGTACGACTTCAATACCCCAGTTGACCGCTTCAGAATTATGGGAATTGATGTTTCGAATATGCTCGAGCCTACGCCTGACGCATTTGTAACCGGCCTCACTTTCGATGGTTCTGGCGTTGTTAATATGAACCAGAATGCCGTTACTGTGTTTGTACCTGATCCTGTATCTGTGCCAACACCCAATACTCTATTTCTAATGCTAAGTGCAATGTTTGCTACGCTTGTCATAAGAAAGCGGAAGCAATAAAGTTGTCATAAAAGAGGGGGAGCGTGCGCTCCCCGTTTTGCTAAGAGGTGAAAGTGAAATATTTAGTAGCAGTTAGTTTAGTATTTGCATCGTTCTTTTCATGGGCTGTAACCACAAGTGATTTTGGTAGTTGGAGTTTGCTATGTAATGATTCATCTGTGTGTACGCTCAGCCAGCTCGTTGCCAAAGACAAAGAAGCAAAAAAAGTGCTATTGGGCGTCAACGTTGACTACTCCTATTCGCAAGATTTTCCAGTATTGAAAATAAAGCTTCCAAAAAATACACTCACAAAAAATGGTGTAGGAGTAAAAATAGACGATTTTGCATCCATACAAGTGCCATTCTCAGGCTGTGACGAGAAGTCTTGCCAAAGTATAGTGAAAATCGACAACGAACTTTTGAAACAAATGCACAATGGACAGACTATGTTAATTGCGTTTCAAAAATCTGAAAACCAGCAAGTTACCTTGCCCATATCGTTGACAGGTTTTGAGGAAGCTTACGCACAGCTAAATCAAAGTATTCAAAAGTAAATGCACAGATACTCGTCTATTTTTGATATTTTGATACGCTGAATGCGGCTAGCTGCGCTAAACATTCAGCGCAGCGCTCTTTCAGCATATCTCTGAATAGTCTTACTGCTGGAGTAATAGATTGGCGGCTAGGGCAAATCAGCCAAAGCTGTTTCGGTTTAGGTTGATATTCGGGCAACAAGGTTACAAGTCGACCCTTTAAAATGTCGTCGCACGCATCTAAGCCAGATTTAACAGCAACACCTTTACCCGCGACGGCCCAACGCTTTACTATTTCTCCGTCGTTTGCGGTTCTGTTGCCTCGCATTTTTATCTTCAGCGGTGTCCCTTTGTGAAAAAACTCCCATTCGTTATATACCTTGTCGTGTAGTTGGTAAAAAAGCCCGTTGTGTGTTTGCAAGTCTTCAAATTTTTCAGGAGCACCATGAGAGCTGATATAAGAAGGGGAGGCAACAAGTAAACTTGGTACATCACAAATTTTGAAACCGTATACATTCGCATCGGTTGGAGTACCGTACCTTAGCGCTAAATCGACGGGATCGCGATAAAAGTCAATGTTGCTGTCACTCAGGTTGAGCTTTACGGTTATTTTGTCATGTAAATCCATAAAGTCATCTAGCCACGGCGCAATCACATTTCGGCCTAAATCAGACGATAAACCTAACCTAAGCTCGCCCTCAATCACGCCAGTATCGCCCTTTAAGTTCTGCTTGGCATTAGCCAGCATTGACATGGCTTCTTGGCACGTTGGCAAAAACCTTTCACCCGCAGACGACAGACGTAGTGAGCGTGTAGTACGAACAAATAATTCGGCACCAAGGGCCTGTTCTACGCGTTTGACCGCAGCACTCGCGGTTGCTGTACGCATATTCAGATGTGTCGCTGCTGCAGTAATGTTTCTAAATTCAGCAACTTTTATTACTACATTCAAGTCGTCGAGTAACATGGCTTTCAAAAACTATTTGATAATGTTTCTTTTATTGTGCTGTTTATCCAAATTTAATCAAGAGTATGATGATGATATTACTCAAAGGAGAGACAAATGATGAAAGCTATTGGTTATACCCACTCACTTGGTATTAATGAGCCTAATGCACTGATGGATATTGACATCGAAAAGCCCAGCGCGTCGGGTCGAGATTTACTTGTAAAAATAAGTGCTATAGCAGTCAACCCGGTCGATTATAAAATTCGTCATCGCGTTAATCCTAATGGAGGTGATCCCAAAATTCTGGGGTGGGATGCAGTAGGTGAAATCGTTGATATAGGCGCTGATGTTACCGAGTTCGCAGTTGGTGACAGAGTTTACTACGCTGGCGACCTTACCAGAGCCGGCTCAAACGCAGAGTTTCAATCAGTTGATGAACGTATTGTCGGTAAAGCGCCTAAGTCTCTGTCAGACAGCGATGCTGCGGCACTTCCTCTAACCACAATCACAGCATACGAATTGTTGTTTGAGCATCTTGCTCTAAGGCAACAAAGTGAAAAGAGCGATGAGGTTGTGCTTGTGGTAGGCGCAGCTGGTGGCGTGGGTTCTATTATGCTGCAATTGCTTAAAGTACTAACGGGGGCTACCGTGATCGCCACTGCCTCGCGCGAAAGCTCAAAAAGCTGGGTTCAGGAGTTAGGTGCCGACTACGTAGTGGATCACAGCAAGCCTATGGCTGAGCAAATCAAGGCGTTAAACATTGGTGAAGTGACTCATGTCGCAAGTTTAAATAATACGCACCAGTACATTGAAAGCTTTGTTGAAGTTATGAAGCCGAAGGGCAAACTAGCGCTAATTGACGACCCAGAAAGTCTTGACGTAGCCAAGCTTAAGCAGAAGAGCTTGTCACTTCATTGGGAGTTCATGTTTACGCGCTCAATGTTTGAAACCGACGATATGGCAGAGCAAAGCCGCTTACTTACTCATGTAGCATCGCTTATCGACGACGGTAAAATTAAGACTACTGTAGGCAAGCATTTAGGTAAAATAAATGCGGCTAACTTAATCGAGGCTCACAAAATTTTAGAAGAAGGGCGTGCTATAGGTAAGTTAGTGCTAGAGGGCTTCTAAAGAAAGCGTGCTTAAGGTTATATTCCGTAATACCATTCACTTGTCTAAAAAAATGAGTAACGACGGGAACTTGTCACTCGTAGGGGCGAGTCAGATAAACCGAAGGCACCATATTAAGGTGCCTTCTTTTTATGTACTTAGCCTTGAACATTAACCAAAGTACGGCCAGAAATCTGCCCTTTTAAGATTACGTCTATTTTTTCATTTACCGCATCAAGGGTCACTTCCTCGGTAAGGTTATCAAGGCAGTTTAGCTTCCATTCACTAGCAAGCTTGTCCCACAACCTCAATCTTGGAGGCATTGGGCACTGCACAGAGTCGATTCCAAGCAATGAAACGCCTCGCAAGATAAATGGAAATACGCTCACGTTAAGATCTGCAGCAGCCGTAAGACCGCAGCACGTCACCGTGCCGCCATATTGCGTAGCTTTGATTGCCTGTGCTAGATACTCTCCGCCTACTGTATCAACGGCGCCAGCGAATTGCTCTTTAAGCATGGGGCGTTCTTTGTTCTCTAATAGTTCGTCGCGAGTTATCACTTTGCTTGCGCCAAGTGTCTTTAAAAATGACTCATGCTCTTTTTTTCCAGTGCATGCCACAACCGAAAAGCCAGCTTTGGCCAACAGGGCAACAGCGACAGAGCCCACGCCTCCTGTAGCGCCAGTGACTAGAATATCGCCTTTGTCAGGAGTCACGCCGTGTTCAACCAAGCCTTGTACCGATAGTCCTGCAGTAAAACCTGCGGTACCAATGATCATTGACTCTCTCAACGTAAGTCCATTTGGCTTAGCTACCGCCCATTCACTTGGAATTCTGATGTATTCGCCAAAGCCTCCAGCGGTGTTCATGCCGAGGTCAAATCCGGTGACAATAACTTCGTCTCCTTCTTTAAAGCGATTGTCACCACACGATACCACCGTGCCTGCTGCATCAATTCCTGGGGTATGAGGAAAGTTTCTGCTCACACCTGGATTGCCGGTGGCTGAAAGTGCATCTTTGTAGTTAAGCGATGAATAATGCACCTTAATGAGTAGCGTGCCTTCAGGCAAGTCATCAAGTGAACGCTGCGTTACTTTACGCGTAAAGGGTTTATCTTCCTGCTTTTCTACAAGCAAAGCTTTAAACGATGTCATACCTGTCTCCGTTAGTCGAATGATTACGCTACCCATTGTGACGATATATAAACTTTGCGCAAGTATGCACTTTTTAGTAGGGTAGTACCCTAAAAGATACTATTGGCGTGATGTAAACCCTTTGCTCGATTGGTCGCTTTAACAAAGACCACTGAAATCAATGTTGACATCAATAATAATGCCTTTTACGTAGTGAATATGAACGTAATTACTCTAAGAGGGAGTAGTATGACCGCAACTTTGAACAGTGTAATGGCAGAGGAAAGTGATGTGACATCAGACATTGATAATAACGCCGTCCTAAAAAGCCAGATACAAGATAATGCGCCCAATGCTGCAGAAAATAAGAACGACTCAAATCAATACATTTGTGGCGTAGCAGTATCCCTTGAGATAATAGGCGGTAAATGGAAAGGGGTTATTTTGTGGCACCTTTGCCATAAAACGCTACGTTTCAGTCAGTTGCGTAGACGATTGCAAGGCGTTACCCAAAAAATGCTTACACAGCAGTTAAGAGAGTTAGAGCGTGATGGGTTGGTAAACCGGAAAGTGTATGCAGAAGTGCCCCCTCGTGTAGAGTATTCTCTGACCGATTTAGGCCGTACACTAGAGCCAACTTTACGTCAGCTATGTGACTGGGGTAGGGCGTATAACGACGACTACAGATAAAACACCAACATAAACTAATACGTCATTTAGGTAAACGAGTACTGAGTTAATTCACAACAATACCAGTTCTTCTGGTGGGGCTTGTAATACTTAAATCGTAATGGCTAATCCAAGGTTTACGTGTCGCTAATGCGTTTAAGCGCATTGACGACACGTGTTAATTCCTGAATAGCTGAGCGCTAAGTAGCTAAACTATCGCTAAAGATTGCGCTTTAAGCAAGTAGCGTGTTGATTGACAATACGCTTTCTTCACCATTATCCACCGTATGAATAGTTGCATCCATTGTGCTGAAGTTCACGTTTAGTGACGCCGCATGGTTGCCGTTTTTCCACGAAAGCACGAATACGTTGTTGACGTAACTCACGTCAAATACACCGTTAAAAGCATCGCTTTCGTTTCTTAGCCTAATAAGCTGCATCAGGCCTTTAACCACTGGCTTCTCAACGGCTTCTTTTACCATGGCAGTAGACAAGTATGGGCGGTTGATGTCGCGGCCAACATTGGTTTTAGCAAGTAACGCCATGTCGTTTTCAACAGCAAGCAAGCCACCGTAATAAACTTGAGGGATACCCGGGCTAAAAAATTGAATGGCGCGTGCAACCAAATAAGCGAAGTCATCTTTACCTAACGCATCGTAATATGTGCAGTTTACCTGGTAAAGGTCTACATTATTTGCAGCGGCACCGGTGGCTTTTTTAGACTCGCCATTGGAATTTTCATGTATTTGGTCAACGAGCGAATTAATCGCATCTGCGGTAAGCAGGCCTGGTTTGTCACCATTCGCGCCCACGTCAACAATGCCGATGCCATCGTGAGTATCTAGCACGGTAAAGCAGTTACGTGGCGAAATTGAAAGCCAGTATGCCAATGCCTCTGCATTTTTAGAGAACAAGGTGTGTAGTACAAGTGGAGGTAAAGCGAAGTCGTAAACACTGTCGCAACGCGCAGCAATATCAATTTGAGTTTGATAGTGACTGTGTATTTCGACCAAACACTGCATGCCCATACCACGTGCGCGGTTTGATAATTCTTCGATAAATTCGAAGGTTTCTTCAAGCATAAAGCAGTTCGAACCCGCGCGTTTAATTGCATAGCCCGCCGCATCTAAGCGAATAAGATCAACATTACTTTCAGTAAACGACTGAAGAATAGAAGATAGGTAATCTTTGCCTAACTGTGACTCCACATCAATATCAATTTGATTAGAGGTAAAAGTTGTCCAGAACGGCACGGTTTCAGGGTTACCAGTCTCTGTGCCCACCTCGTAATCGCTGAAAAACGGTGTGGGTCGAGGGCGGAACACTTGTGCTATTTGTTCGTCAATTTGCGTTTGATCGTTGCCCTTAAAAATATCTTCCTTGGTTAAGAACAGCGGCCAATAACTCGATTCGCGCCCGTTTTTCAGCACGTCTTTGAACGCTTCACTTTGCCCCGACATATGGTTAACAATGAGGTCGGCCATGATATCTACCGATTCGCCAAGCTTTTTAACGTTGTCCCAATCGCCCAAGCGCTCATCGACCAAGGTATGATCGATAGGATCGAAACCCGCGTCTTCACCATCGTAAGGGTAGTAAAAAGGAAGGATGTGAACACCCGTAAACAGGCCACCTAACGGGCCCTGAAGTATGCTTGTTAGACTCTCGATGTTGCCATCGCCTAGTCGGTCTGCATAGGTGATTAGTTGAACGCCATTGCGTATAGACATGATAACTCTCCAAAATTCAGCATGCGCTTGCTCGTACTTCTCTTACGTATCGCGAGCACACATTACTACGAATTAAGCACTACCAGTCTGGCAGATTCAAAATTAACCATGTAACGGGTTTAGCTTAATTCTTAATCTTCTGCTATTGACTGACCAAATTTGGTTGAGACTCACAGAAAATCAAAATCTTAATCGATTAAGATAAAATAGCAGTAGAATAGAAATTTGTAAATGAGAAGTTTAAAAAATGGAACTGTCGAACGCTCATGCGGCGGTTTAAATTAGGCAAGTTCTAAGGCAGGATAGCTCGTTCGAGGGCTGTTCAATAGTAGGAAATAGCGAACAGGGCATTTTTAAATACGAGTACGGACCGCTAGTCTGGAGACCTTGTGTCTGATGACTCATTATTCGCTAACTCGTCAAATTCTCGCTTTGCTTCTTTCCACTTAGCAAGCTTTTCGTAGTATACGTCCCAAATACATGGGCAACACGAACCTCCGCCGCAACAATCGTCTCTTAATGGTTTCTCTGGTTCTTCGGGTAGCGACTTCATAGCACTTATCCTCGACTTTCTTCCTTAAAAATATCTAAATCTCAGATAATATTTTCAAGGCTTAACAATATCCTCACGTGCAAACCTAATGTTTAAGCGCAGAGAATACAACTTTACCTGTGTATGTTACTCCTTATGATACGCCTTTGCAGCTTGAAAGGTTACAAAGGCGTTTAAGCTATTTTCGTTAATAAGTGAAAGCTGACATCAACGCCATCATGCTTATGGTGTTACAACTTCATACCACCAGATGCCTCAATCCTTTGGCCGTTAATCCAATAACTATCATTACTTAATAGCGCTGCCATAACGCCACCTATATCTTCGGGTTGGCCAACGTGGCCTAAAGCGGTCTGAGAGGCTATAGCATTATTGACTTCGCTATTATCGCGAACATAGCCACCGCTAAAGTCAGTCTCAATGGCACCTGGAGCCAGGGTGTTTACTCTAATTTTACGGGCTCCTAACTCTGCAGCAAGGTAACGACTCATTACCTCTATGGCTCCTTTAGCCATACCGTAGGCGCTGTATCCCGGGAAGCAGAATCTTGCCAAACCAGAGGAAATATTCAGTATTGCTCCGCCATCCTCAATAATAGGTAACAGTGTTTGGGTTAAAAAATAAGGTCCCTTCACATGCATATCAAATAGCGTATCGAACTGTTTTATACTTGTTTCTGTAAAAGAAGCATTTAGACCAACGCCGGCGTTATTTACCAGATAGGTAATAGCCTGTTTGCCAAATTGATTATTCAGGACGTCTTTAAGCGTAACCAGAAATTCCGGGAACGAATAATGCGAGGAGGCAGTGTCAAGGGGCAGGGCACAGGCCTTTCTTCCAATGCTCTGAATCTCTTTAACAACCTCATCGGCTGCTGCTTCATTAGTGTTATACGTGATAACAACGTCTATCCCTTTTTTCGCCAGTGCTAATGCGCCAGCACGCCCAAGACCTCGACTTCCACCTGTTATTAATGCAATCGCCATTGTTATCTCTCTTTGTTGATTAATTCGTAGACGATTATATTGACTAAAATTGGTATGAAAAACCTACCTAAAGCGATAACATTGTTCTTATTTGGTGAACAATAGGCGAAAGATGGACAGGTTCGATATGCTTACACGGTTTGTAGAAACCGCGAGATTGGGAAGCTTCAGTGCGGCGGCTGCACTTCTAGGTTTACCGAAATCGAGTATTTCTCAAGCGGTAACAAATCTTGAAAAGCAGTTGGGCACGCGCCTTTTTAACCGAAGTACGCGAAGCGTTTCTCTCACCTCTGATGGAGAAACGTTTTTGCCGCAAAGTATTGCCTTATTGAGTGAATGGGACGCCTTACAATCACAATTCATAACGTCAGCAGACAGCGTAAGTGGCGAGCTTCGTATCGATATGCCAAGCCGATTTGCAACCAATATTCTGCTTCCCATTTTAGGTGAGTTTATCTCTACTTACCCCAAGATTACGTTGCGAGTAAGCAGTGTCGATCGCAAAGTTGACCTTATTAAAGAAGGGTTTGACTGTGTGATTAGGGTTGGTGAATTAGCGGATAGCAGTTTGGTTGCCCGTCGCCTTTTAACTTATCCAATTTATAACTGTGTAAGTCCTGATTATGCGACGAAGTGGGGCATACCGCAGTCGCTGGAAGATTTAGCTAATCACAAGCTTATTGATTATTCCCATACCCTAAGCCATAAAACACCAGAATTTGAATTTATGAAAGGCAGAGAACTCCATGGCGTCGAAATGCAAAGCTTGTTAAGTGTTAACAGTACCCAGGCCTACTTTGCGGCGTGCGCAAGTGGATTAGGTATTGCGCAAATTCCAAGTGTGGGGGTTGAGTCAGAGCTGAAAGAAGGAAAACTAATTCGTGTGCTTCCTGAATTCGAGGCCCAGGCGATGCCGGTAAATCTCCTGTACCCCTCTAGAAGACAAATGCCACTTCGATTAAAAGTATTTTCAGAATGGTTAGTTGATAAATTACGTGAAAACAAAAAGCCCTGTTGAATTACAGGGCTTAGAATGTTGTGTCGTATTAGCTAGCTAAATACTAGCTCAATGAGCATTAATCAGCTGGAAGCTCTTCCGACGCTTTATTACCATTTAGGTTTTCTGGTGCTGCCACAATAGGTTTAGGTTTTACGGCATTGGCCTTGGTCAGTATGTCGCTGTTGCCTGTTACCAAATCATCTAATGTGCCTTTTTCCGCATCGACCAAGCCCACTTCACGCAACATAGAGTCTACCAGTGGGGCGTTAGCACGATAGCTTAGTGCGGCTTGCGTTACTTGTTCAGCTAAACCACTACCAGCAGTAGCAACGGTGTGATCGCCTTTCACGCCACTCCCTTGGCCGTAGCCTTGAAGAATTTTAATACCTTCTATGTTTTCAAGTGGCTTAACGGCGTGTGCCACAAGCTCAGGCAATATTTTGAGCATGGCAAGGGCTTTTTGCAGCTCAATTTGCTCGGTCTTAAGCGTATTTTCAGCCTCATAAAGCGCTTGTTTACCTTGTGCTTCAACAGCAAGCACTTTCTCATCAGCTTCAGCCTGAAGCATTTTTGCATCGGCAGCGGCCTTAGCTTCCGTAAGAATAGCGGCAGCAGAGTTTTCAGCTGCTTCTTTCTTAGCTTGTGCTTCTACGGTAATGCCCACAGCCTCACGCTCTGCCTCTTTACGCGCGTCTATAACTTCAATTTGTTTCTTACGCTCAGCTTCTGCCACCATTTTCGCTGTGGTTACTGCTTCCACTTTTTCTACTTTAGCCTTTTCCGCTTCAGCAGCTTTAGCACGTGCGGCCGACTCTTCCTCAGATTTTGTCGCAACGGCAATTTGTTTAATTTGCTCAGAAACCTCAACTTCTTGCTGCTGACGAATGCGCGCTTGCTCTAATGCCTGACGCTTAGCAATTTCTTGGGTTTCAATTTCCCGTGATTTTTCAATTTCCGCAGCCTCGATAGCACGGTTTTTAGCAATCTCTGCTTCGCGCTCTTCCCGTTCTTTCATTTCGCGCTGCTTAGCAATTTCTGCTTTTTGTTCCTGACGTTTAAAGGCAAGAATTTGCTCTTGGGCTAAGCGAGCTTCTTCTTCATCTCGTTTCACCTCTAGTGATTGTTTCTCAGCAGCCAAATTACGCTGTTCAATGAAAATGCGGTTTTCTTGTTGAATATCGTTGGTTTCTTTGCGTTTTTCTTCAATGATCTTCGTTAAGCGTGCTCGCCCCTCTGCATCGAAAGCGTTGTTCTCATTGAAAAACTGTAGGTCGGTTTGGTCAAAACCAGTCAAGCTTACCGATTCTAACTCAAGACCGTTCTTTTCAAGGTCGTTAGCTACGCTTTGCTGAACTTTTTGTACAAAGTCAGCACGCTGTTCATGCATTTCGGTCATGCTCATTTCAGCAGCTACGGCACGTAGTACGTCAACAAACTTAGACTCCATTAGTTTCTTAACTTCTTCAGCGCGAGTGGTGCGCGTTCCTAGCGTTTGCGCAGCCATTGATATGCCATTGGCATTGGGGGCCACGCGTAAATAGAAGTCTGCCTTAACATCAACACGCATGCGATCTTTGGTAATAAGCGCGTCTTTTTGAATTTTTTCCACTTCTATACGAAGGGTGTTCATATTTACTGGAATGATTTCGTGAACGACAGGAAGCACGATAGCGCCACCGTCCTTAATGACTTTTTCACCGCCTAAACCGGTTCTTACGAACGCTGTTTCTTTCGTCGCGCGGGTGTAAAGTTTGGCAAAGATAAGGCCAATAACGATAAGCCCTACAACAATAGCACCGGCAATAAAGAGTATTGACGGCAAGCTAGATGGTTGAATTGTATCCATACTTTTATCTCTTTTAGGTTATAGGTAGCGGGTTGCTAACCAGCTGTGTTGTCTTTTCTGAACTAAAATGACGCGCTCTCCCTGTGCGAACAACTCTTCATCTTCGAAAGGTTCTACTAACACAAAATGAGGCTGTGAATAATGGTCGGTAAACTTTGCTTCAGCTGGGTTGCCTCGGCTTGCTTTTCCAATCGTGATTTCGGCCACAGACCCAATGAAGTCATCGCTGTTTACCGCACTAGACTCTACACTAGGCAACAAGCCTGAAATTACCTTTACGGTTTTAGCTGTTACGAATGCGCCAATAACAAATGCAAGAGGAACGGACAGGAAAGCTGGCAAGGTATAGCCGAGTGCACTCGCTGTTAAGCCGTTAACCATCAAGCCAACTAAACCGAATAGAGTAAGAAGTACTACTAGGTAAATAAGAAAGGGAACTTTATTGATATTAAGCCAGTTGGCAAACGAGGTATTAAGAAACCCATCGCCATCAAACTCTGCAAAATCATCGCCTAACCCCAACAGGCTTATACCAAAAATAGTGCTAACAAGTTCTAGTATGAAAATAAAGAAAACGGCTATAAGCGAAATGCTAAACCAGAAGTTTGTAGGGGAAAGAAGAACATCTGTCATTTACACCGTCCATGATGACTAACTTGCTTTTATTCTTTATACCACAGAACAAAAATTAAGCCAGCGTCTAACACATGTACTTTCGGCTAGTTTGTAACAAATAATGATGGTGACTAACTGAAGTTATGTTTCTGCAGCATCACATCATTTTCAGTAACCTTCAATACACTGCCTTGATCATACCAATCGCCAAGTACAATACGAGTTGCAGGCTTGCCGTTTGCTGTAAGGCTATGAATGTTGGGTCTGTGTGTGTGGCCATGTATCATGCGCTGCACGCCCCATTTTTCCATGACTTTCACCACTTCTTCAGGCGTGACATCCATAATATCTGGCTTAAGATTTTGCTGCTTTGCCTTACTTTCCTTGCGACCGTTATCGGCAACACGCTGTCGATACCATAAAGGAAGCGCAAGCATTAAACGTGGCCACCACCAACCGCGGGATTTCTTGCGAAACTTTTGATAAGCAACATCGCGAGTGCATAGTTCGTCACCATGAGTAAGCAGGGTAGGTGTGCCGTATAAGTCTACAACTTCTTGTTCGTTTAATAACGTCATGCCGGCTTTTGATAGCCACTTTTCACGTATGGCGAAATCGCGATTACCGTGAATGAAGTATATAGGGCAATGCTGACTCACTGCCTTGAAAGCTGATGCTATGGCAGTGTTAAATGGAGTAACGTTGTCGTCGCCAATCCAAACTTCAAACAAGTCACCAAGAACGTAAAGTGCATCAGCATTAATCGCATCTTCTTTTAAAAAGCGCATTAAGCATTCTGTAATGTCAGGGCGGTCGGCACTTAGGTGCAAGTCGGCAATGAAGTAGGTGAACGACATAAATCTTCTTATTGTGGTTTAAAAAGCCGCGTTAAAGTAACGCGGCTTGTTTTTAACTCAAGGCCTTGAGTATGTCTTGAAAATCATATTGACCAAGGCGTTATTGAGACAGCTATTCAAGCATAGATGTCAGCGGCTATTTAAGAAATAGTCGCTTTTTCAATGATAACAGGCTCAACAGGAACATCCTGGTGATAGCCGCTGTTACCGGTTTTAACGGCTTTAATTTTTTCAACAACATCCATACCTTCAGTTACTTTACCGAATGCACAGTAGCCCCAACCATTGACAGACTTGCTAGAGTGGTTAAGGAAGTCGTTGTTATTTACATTAATAAAAAACTGAGCCGTCGCAGAGTGTGGATCTTGGGTACGCGCCATCGCGATTGTACCCACTTCGTTTGCTACGCCGTTGTCCGCTTCGTTTTCAATAGGGTCTTTTGTGTCTTTCTGATCCATATCTGGCGTAAAACCACCACCTTGGATCATGAAGTTGTTGATTACACGGTGAAAAATAGTGTTATCAAAAAAACCGTCTTCAACGTAAGAAATGAAGTTAGCTACCGTTTTAGGCGCTTTATCTTCAAAAAGCTCTAGGGTGATGTCACCGAAATTTGTTTTTAACGTAACCATTGTGGTTTGTCCTGTGTGTTAGCATACATATAAAGTGGCGGCATTTTAGCGCAAAACGAGTCGTTAGCGCAAAGAGACGGTTATCGCAAAACCCAGCAATATCGTTGCAAAAGGCTTGTACCATTTAAATCGTGACAGTGCTAAACTTTGCGGCCGAAAAATTATGACATATAGGAAATATAGACATGCTACATCTTTACAACACCCGAACCCGTGAAAAAGCGAAGTTTGTACCGCTTCAAGAAGGGAAAGTGGGTTTGTATGTTTGTGGTATTACCGTTTATGACCTAAGTCATATGGGTCATGCCCGTACTTACCTGAGTTTCGATGTCTTAGTACGCTACATGCGCCACCTTGGTTTAGATGTGAAGTACGTGCGCAATATCACTGATATCGACGATAAGATTATTGCTCGCGCCAATGAAAATGGCGAAAGCTTTGAGGCGCTAACTGCACGCACTATTGCCATGATGCACGAAGACTTTGCGGCGATTAACTTACTAGAGCCAGACGTCGAGCCGACAGTAAGTGGACATATGGATGAGATCATTGAAATTATCCAGCGACTAATGGACAAAGGCTACGCCTATCAAGCCAAAAGCGGCGATGTACTATTCGACGTAAGCAAGTACGAAGATTATGGCAAGTTAAGCAAACAAGACTTAGATCAGCTTAAAGCGGGTGCTCGTGTTGAAGTGGCGGCAGGAAAAGACGACCCGCTAGACTTCGTACTGTGGAAAACCACCAAGCCTGGTGAGCCGGCATGGCAATCGCCATGGGGCGAGGGACGTCCGGGATGGCACATTGAATGTTCTGCAATGAATCATAAGCATCTTGGTGCGCACTTTGATATTCACGGCGGTGGCTCAGATTTAACGTTCCCACATCACGAAAACGAAGTGGCTCAGTCGTGCTGTGCGTATGACACACCTTACGTAAACGTGTGGATGCACGCGGGTATGGTACAGGTTAATGACGAAAAAATGTCTAAGTCATTGGGTAACTTTTTTACCTTGCGCGATGTGCTTAAAGAGCACGACTCAGAAACATTGCGTTTCTTCCTGATGTCGGCGCATTACCGTAGCCAGTTAAGTTACTCTCAAGACAATATTACTCAAGCGAAGTCCGCCCTAGAGCGTTTGTATACAGCCCTTCGTGGTGTTGAAGTAGATGAAAGCACTGATCTGAGCTACGGTGGCTATATGAAGCGTTTCGAAGCAGCAATGAACGACGACTTAAACGTACCTGAAGCTTTTTCGGTGTTATTCGACGTGGCACGTGAGCTTAACCGCCAAAAAGACAATGCTGACGAAGCGGGTAAATTGGCCGCGGTTCTTAAAGGTCTAGGTGCAATTTTAGGTATGCTTCAAAGTGACCCAGATACTTACCTTAAAGGCGGTGAAGGCAATGACGATGAAGCAGCAGAGATTGAAGCGTTAATTAAACAGCGTAACGATGCCCGTGCCTCCAAAGACTGGGCAGCGGCAGATGCCGCACGCGATGCGTTAAACGCAAAAGGCGTAGTGTTAGAAGACGGTCCGAGCGGTACTACGTGGCGTAAAGCGTAATTAGCACCCAATACTTTTTAACAGAATAAAAGCCCGCATTTGCGTAATGCCGATCAGTTAAGAAAATTTTCATGATCGGTTGACCGATCTTTTTAAGGCTTCAAAATCCGATATCAGTCTCTGGTATCGGATTTTTTA
>NZ_JACSOE010000065.1:0-22028 GCF_014349115.1 Alteromonas sp. BZK5
CTAGCGGGCTAAGTTAAAGGACTGTGACAAAGAGTAAAAGGCTTCCATAACGACCCCTTCGGGCAGCGCCTTTGTGCCATCTATACTGCGTTGAATGTTTTCGATTTAGAACCACTAAACCGTCAAACATCCGCCTTGTCTAGATGGCACACAGACCGCTGCAAAAATGTACAGCAAAGGTCAGCAGGCCCTAACTAAGCGCTGATATAATAATTATTTAGTAAAACGTAACTTTCAGTATGTTGGGCACTTTGCAATAGGGTATAATGCCCCTATGAAAGAAGAAGCTCCCCAAAAAGTACGTTTTGTAACGGTTGAAGCCGACTTGGCTGGTCAACGTATCGATAATTTTTTGCGCACCCAGCTAAAAGGTGTGCCGAAAAGCATGATTTATCGCATTTTGCGCAAAGGTGAAGTGCGGGTGAATAAAGGTCGTGTTAAGCCTGAATATAAGTTACAAGCCGACGATTTAATCAGAATTCCACCGGTTCGCGTGTCGGAAGGTGCGCCTGCGCCATCGCCAAAGCTCGATAAAATTGCATCATTAGAGTCGCATATCCTTTTCGAGGACGACCGTATACTTGTTATCAACAAGCCATCGGGAATGGCAGTTCACGGAGGAAGTGGCTTGAGTTTTGGTTTAATCGAAGGCTTAAGAGCCTTGCGTCCCGATGCCAAATTTATGGAATTGGTACACCGATTAGACCGTGACACGTCGGGCTGCATTTTAATTGCTAAAAAACGTTCTGCCCTTCGCCACATGCATGAGCAGCTTCGCACTGGCAAAATGGACAAGCGATATAATGCGCTAGTTGCAGGTGAGTGGCCTAAAACCCGATTTAAAGTTAAAGCGCCGCTTCGTAAAAATGTGCTGCAATCGGGTGAGCGCATGGTAAGTGTAAGCGACGATGGGAAACCGTCAGAAACTCGCTATCGCATATTAGAGGAATACGCAGGTGCAACCTTGGTTGAAGCGTCGCCTATTACAGGTAGAACCCACCAAATTCGCGTTCACTGTTTGCATGCGGGTCATCCTATTGCTTGCGATCATAAATACGGTGATGCGGATTTCGACGCGGCAATGCGCCAAAAAGGACTGAACAGACTGTTCCTTCACGCTCGCAGTATTTCACTGCTGCACCCAGCGACTGAAGAGCGCGTCACATTTACCGCGCCATTAGACGACACACTCTCAAATACACTTAAAGCGCTGTAAGTTATGCATTCAAAAAAACAGGCTGTGGAAACACAGCCTTTCATTTCGTTAGATAAAACACTGCCTAAGTACAAACTTGTTATCTTCGATTGGGATGGCACGCTCATGGATTCGGCGGCAAAAATTGTTAGCTGCATGCAGCTTGCTGCAAAGCAGTGTGATATGCCTGTTCCTACCTACGACGAAGTAGGTCACATTATTGGTATAAGTTTAAAGCCTGCCATTAAACAGCTTTTTAATATCAAAGACGATGAGTTAGCCGAGCGTTTAGTCGCCGCCTATAAAGAGGCATTTGTCACTCGCGATATAACGCCGTGTCCTTTGTTTAATGGCGTTGAACAGTTACTTAGCAATTTGAAAGAAGCGGGATGCACATTGGCCGTTGCGACAGGTAAAGCGCGCCGCGGTCTTGATCGAGCGTGGGCACAAACAGGGACGGGACCTTTCTTTAGTGCGTCACGTACCGCCGATGAGGCAGAATCAAAGCCTTCGCCCGACATGCTCCTACAGTTACTTGATGAACTTAGTGTAAAAATAGAAGACGCCGTGATGATTGGTGACACAACCTACGACATGCAAATGGCGAAAACGATTGGTATGGATAGGATAGGTGTGTCATATGGCGTTCACGCGCAGGTTCATTTAGAAGCGTTGTTACCTGTAGCACTTGTACACTCTATAAGTGAACTAGAAACAGCGCTATTCAAATAGCGCTGGTTTGTAGCACTGCTTTGATACAACTGCTCTGACAGAATTAGTGGCTTACTGTACAGCCATTGCTAATAAATCGACATCGAAGTGTGCGCTCAGTAATTCATTTAGCAGCATTATCGGAAGACCGATTAAACTGTTAGGGTCGCGGCTTTCTATTTTATCGAACAGTAATACACCCAAACCTTCGCTTTTAAAACTGCCGGCGCAATCGAGTGGTTGCTCTTTATCTACATAGGCGCGAATGGCAGTTTCACTGTTATGCCGAAAGAAAACGCGTGTTTCATCTACCTGCGTTATCGTTTTATTGGCGCTAGGTTGGTGAAGGCAAAGTGCAGTATAAAATGACACTTGCTTACCTTGGCATGCCATTAGCTGGTTTACTGCATTTTCAAACGTGCCAGGCTTGCCAAGTAGCTGCGGGCCCGCATCGGTTTGGACCAAAGCTACTTGATCACTACCTATAATAATGGTGTCGTTATTTACTTTTTCTAATTCAGCGGCAACCTTGTGCGCCTTTTGTTCGGCTAAACGTAAACTCAATGCAGTAGGGCTTTCGTTCGCAAAGGGCGTTTCGTCAATATCTGGTGCGTGGGTGTCTACCTGAATACCAATGTTGGCGAGCAACATTTTTCGGTATTGCGATGATGAGGCAAGAACAAGGGAGGCCACAATTACTCCTTTTATAAAAACAATATGTTGCGTACTTTCAGTTAGTAGTACAATGTTACATTATCACTGCGTACCACATACAGCGTTTTATTGTAGGTTAAAACGCAATTTTGCTTTGACAGGAAGGGGTTGACCCTATATCATGCGCGCCCTATGCAGAAAGTGAAACTCCCTCATTCGGTTGAACCGACTAAAAGTGCCATGAAACGTTCCGATTACCGGGGCGTGATTGCGTCTAAAGATATGGAACGATTGAGTGAAGCAGTTGTCCGATGCAATGACTATGTGGACGCAGAAGTACAGTTCGAAAAAGACGCGCAGGGTCTTACTGTCTTTCACGGCCATCTAGCCACGCAGGTAACACTTATCTGTCAAAGGTGTAATGGTGAACTCGATTATCCCGTGGAAGCGGAATTCTGTTTTACTCCAGTGCAGGGAGAAGAACAAGAAAGCGATGACATCATTCCCGAGGCTTACGAACCGGTAGAGGTCAACGACCACGGAGAAGTTAATCTGCTTCAAATTTTTGAAGACGAGCTACTGTTATCTTTGCCAATTGTGCCCCTTCATGCAGAGTCGGAGTGTACAGTGAAGCAGGACGATATGTCGTTTGGAAAGATTGAACCGGAACAAGAGCGACAAAACCCTTTCGCGGTTTTGAAAGAACTTAAGCGAGACCAGGAGTAAGTTATGGCAGTACAACAAAATCGTAAAACGCGTTCTAAGCGCGGTATGCGTCGCTCACACGATGCATTGACAGGCGCGACTTTGTCTGTCGATTCAACGTCGGGCGAAACTCACCGTCGTCACCACGTGACCGCTGACGGTTATTACAAAGGCAAGAAAGTAATCGGCGCGTAATACAGCGACTACATTTTGTCTAAACTAACCATCGCGTTAGATATCATGGGGGGCGATCATGGTCCCCCTGTTATCCTTCCCGCAGCCGTAAAGGCTATTCAACTTCACCCAGACGTGCACTTCACGTTATGCGGTGATGAAGATACCATCAAAGCAGGTATACAGCCCCTTACCAACGCTGAACGAAACCGCGTTACTATTGTGCATTGCTCACAAGTCGTTGAGATGGGCGAAGCGCCAACGTCAGCGCTACGAAATAAGAAAGATTCTTCTATGCGTCGCGTTATTGAACTTGTCGAAAGTGGCGAGGCAAACGCGTGCGTAAGCGCAGGTAATACCGGTGCACTGCTTACCTTATCATTCTATTTGCTTAAAACCTTATCAGGCATTGATAGGCCCGCACTCATTAATATGATGCCTACAACAGGGCACCATAACGTATTTCTTTTAGATTTAGGCGCAAATGTGAACTGTACGCCTGAAATTCTTTTCCAATACGGCGTTATGGGCTCAGTGCTTGCGCAAGAGGTGGCGGGCATAGCATCGCCACGGGTTGCCTTATTGAACGTAGGCGAAGAAGATATTAAAGGTAACGCACAGGTAAAATCTGCCGACCAGCTTTTTAAAGATGCGCCAGGCATAAACTATATTGGTTATGTAGAAGGCGACGACATTTTCACCGATCATGCCGATGTAGTGGTAACAGACGGTTTTACTGGAAATGTAGCGCTTAAATCGAGCGAAGGGCTGGCTAAGTTAGTGATAAACGAAGTAAAACGCCAGTCACAGAAGAACTTTTATACCCGATTATTGGCAAAAATTGCCTTCCCATTACTGAAATCTATCTATAACAGCGTGAACCCCGACCAGTATAACGGTGCGAGTCTGATAGGATTGCGCGGCATTGTTATCAAGAGTCACGGAAATGCACAAAAAGACGCCTTTTATTACGCCATCGTGCAAGCAATGAAAGAAGCAAAGATGCATTTACCTGAAAAGATAAAGACAAAGATAGAAACGGTATTGTTGGAGCAGCTTTGAGCAAATATTCACGCTTTATAGGAACAGGTAGCTATTATCCCAGCGACGTGCGTACAAACGCAGATTTAGAGCAAATGGTGGACACCAGTGACGAATGGATCACTGACCGTACCGGGATAAAAGAGCGACGTATTATTGGAGCAGATGAAACCGCTGCTACCATGGGGGCAGAAGCCAGTAAGAAAGCCATTGAGATGGCTGGCATTGACCCGAAATCTATCGACATGATTGTGTGCGCTACCACAAGTGGTCGCTATGCGCTTCCAAGCACAGCATGTGAAATTCAACGCATTCTTGATATTGACGGTATCCCTGCATTTGACGTAGCTGCTGCATGTGCAGGTTACTGCTACGCATTAAGTGTTGCCGATCAATACATTAAGTCTGGCATGGCGAAACGTATTCTTGTAGTCGGTACCGACTGTTTGAGCCGCTTGATAAACCCTGAAGACAGAACCATGGTTATCTTGTTTGGCGATGCGGCAGGCGCAACGATTATTGAAGCGAGTGATGAACCTGGCATTCTTTCCACACATATCAACGCATCAGGCTCTCATGGCGATTTGCTGTACGTGGGTAATCCAACCCGTGGTGACGAGCAGTCGGTTCACGATAACTGGGGTGTGATGCGTGGTAATGAAGTCTTTAAGGTTGCGGTAACCAAGCTTTCAGAAGTGGTAGAACAAACCCTTGCTGCCAACGGTATGCAAAAATCTGATCTTGACTGGTTAGTACCTCACCAAGCAAACTTTAGAATTATTAAAGCGACAGCTAAAAAGCTGAATATGTCTCTTGATCAAGTAGTGCTTACGTTAGAGCAGTATGGTAATACCTCTGCTGCTACTGTGCCTACTGCGCTTGATACAGCTATCAGAGACGGGCGCATTCAACGCGGACAGCATTTATTACTAGAAGCATTCGGAGGCGGATTTGCTTGGGCATCGGCGCTTGTGCGCTATTAGCCTTGGTGATTTTTGCCTCGATAGGGGCACTCCAACTCCGACGTTTTCTCGCTTCTAGTAAATTAAAAATAATAAGGAATCGACATGACAAAGACAGCCTGTGTATTTCCAGGACAAGGTTCTCAGAGCGTAGGTATGCTAAAGGAACTTGCTGAGACTTCTCCTATTATCGAAGCAACGTTTAAAGAAGCCTCTGACGCGCTCGGCTACGATCTGTGGGATTTAGTCCAAAATGATACAGACGGTAAACTTAACGAAACCCATATCACTCAACCAGCGTTGCTTGCTGCTAGCGTAGCAATTTGGCGTGTTATTCGCGAGCAGGGCATCGATGTAGATTACCTAGCGGGTCACAGCCTTGGCGAGTACTCAGCATTAGTATGTGGCGGCGCCATGGATTTTGCTGATGCTATCAAGCTTGTGGAAGCCCGTGGTAAATACATGCAAGAAGCTGTACCAGCAGGTGCTGGTGCCATGTATGCCATTATCGGATTAGACGATGCCGCCATTGCGGATATTTGTCAGCAAACTGCTATTGCTACAGGCGATGTGGTTGCACCAGTTAACTTCAACTCTCCAGGCCAAGTGGTTATTGCAGGGGAAAAGAACGCCGCCGAGCAAGCTGCTAATGCGTGTAAAGAAGCGGGCGCTAAGCGCGCACTTCCTCTTGCGGTGAGCGTTCCTTCACACTGTGAGTTAATGCGTCCTGCAGCAGACAAGTTAGAAGACGCGTTATCGTCATTGAACGTTAATGAGCCTGCAATCAATATCGTGAATAATGTTGATGTCACTATTGAAACCCAAGGTGATGCAATCAAGAACGCATTAGTGAGACAACTATATTGCCCCGTTCAATGGACGCGTACTGTTGAATACTTGGCGGCAGCGGGCGTTGAGCGCGTTATTGAGGTAGGTCCTGGTAAAGTACTTACTGGATTGAACAAACGTATCGACAAGAGCCTAGAATCTCTTGCAGTTAATACACCTGATGGTGTTGAAGCATTAAAACAATAAGGAAACGCAATGAGTCAATTAGACGGTAAAATTGCGCTTGTTACCGGCGCAAGCCGAGGTATAGGCAAAGCGATTGCTACGCAGCTTGCACAGCAAGGTGCTACGGTTATCGGCACAGCAACCAGTGAAAATGGTGCACAAGCAATTAGCGATTATCTTTCTGAATTCGGCGGCAAGGGCTTTGCGCTAAATGTCACCGAAAAAGAAAGCGTAGATACCACGATTAAAGCGATCAATGAAGCACACGGTGGTATCGATATCTTGGTCAATAATGCAGGTATCACACGTGATAATCTGCTAATGCGCATGAAAGATGACGAGTGGCAGGATATTATCGACACCAACTTAACCTCAATTTTCACACTGTCAAAAGCGGTACTTCGCGGTATGATGAAGAAGCGTTTTGGTCGCATCGTGAACATTGGTTCAGTGGTGGGCAGTGCAGGTAATGCCGGACAGGCAAACTACGCTGCAGCGAAAGCAGGGGTCATTGGTTTTTCTAAATCTATGGCGCGTGAAGTGGCTTCTCGTGGTATTACCATCAACGTTGTAGCGCCTGGTTTTATCGATACCGATATGACAAAAGCGCTGACCGATGACCAAAAAGAAGCCATTTTCAAAGATATTCCGGCTAACCGATTAGGCGAGCCTGATGAAATTGCAGCCACTGTTGCCTTTTTAGTAAGCGATGGTGCAGCCTATATTACAGGCGAAACTATCCATGTAAATGGTGGTATGTATATGGGGTAAATTCGCAAAAATTGCGAATTTTCCTTAGTTTGGGGTGGTATTTACCCGAACTTGGATGTAAAAATAGTATTTTACGAATTTCGAATGTCGCTGGTTTGACCAGAAAATTTGTTTAAACTGGTGCTTGCAAGGATGCACCTTGCAAAATAAACTAGCGGCACTTTTATTATCTAGTGACGTTTAAGGGAAACCTAGAATTATGAGTAACATTGAAGAACGCGTTAAGAAAATCATCGTTGAACAACTTGGCGTGAAAGAAGAAGAAGTAAAAGCAGAAGCTTCATTCGTTGACGATTTAGGCGCTGATTCACTTGACACTGTTGAGCTAGTAATGGCTTTGGAAGAAGAATTCGATACTGAAATTCCTGACGAAGAAGCAGAAAAAATTACTACTGTTCAATCAGCAATTGATTACATCAACGCTAACAAAGACGCTTAAGTCTTAAGTAGCGACAAAACGGCTCTTCTAACAGAGCCGTTTTTGTATCTCCTACCTTAGTTCCAAAGCGAGGGCTTTTTGTGACAAAACGTCGCGTAGTGGTTACTGGTCTTGGAATGCTTTCACCATTAGGTCTTAATAGCGAAGACACATGGCGCAAATTGCTCGCGGGCGAAAGCGGCATCGGTGAAATCACCCATTTCGATTGTAGTAACTATTCAACCCGTTTCGCAGGTCAAATTAATGATTTTGATCCGCAGGAATACATTGAAAAGAAAGAAACCAAGAAAATGGACCGCTTTATCCAGCTGGGTATAGCAGCAGGCAAGCAAGCCTTGGTCGATTCTGGTTTAACTGTTTCACAAGATAATGCGCATCGTGTAGGTGTAGCTATTGGTTCAGGTATTGGTGGTTTAGAACAAATTGAACAAAACCATTTGAAACTGACAAATAGCGGTCCTAAGCGCGTATCGCCATTTTTTGTACCTTCAACCATTACCAACATGATTTCTGGCTTTTTGTCTATCATGGAAGGGTTGAAAGGACCGAATTTAAACGTTGTGACTGCTTGTACAACAGGCGTTCATAACATTGGTATTGCCGCAAGAACAATTGCTTATGGTGATGCTGATGCCATGTTGGCCGGAGGCGCAGAAGCGTCTATTACTCCGCTAGGCATGGCTGGTTTTGCCGCAGCACGTGCGTTGTCATCTCGAAACGACAACCCACAAGCAGCAAGCCGCCCATGGGATAAAGACCGTGATGGTTTTGTCATGGGTGAGGGCGCTGGCGTGGTAATGTTAGAAGAATACGAAGCAGCAAAAGCGCGTGGCGCGACCATTTATGCAGAACTGGTTGGTTTTGGCATGAGCGGCGACGCATACCACATGACTTCTCCACCCGAAGATGGTGAAGGTGCGGCAGCGTCTATGCAAAACGCGATAAATGATGCGAAGTTGGATGCAAGCGAAATCGGCTATGTTAACGCACATGGTACGTCTACGCCTGCAGGTGATATTGCCGAAGTGGCAGCAGTAAAACGCGTGTTCAATGACCATGCTCACAAGCTACTTGTTAGCTCTACCAAGTCAATGACGGGCCATTTGCTAGGGGCCGCCGGTTCAGTTGAGGCAATTTTCACTATTTTGGCACTGCGTGACAAAATGGCGCCGCCAACCATTAATTTGGATGAACCAGGTGAAGGCTGCGACTTAGACTTTGTTGCACACAAAGCAAAAGCATTCAATGAAGACTACGCACTGTGTAACTCATTCGGGTTTGGCGGTACGAACGGCTCATTGATTTTCAAGCGTATCTAATACGGCGTAATTAATATAGCGTAATTATCGCTGATTAAGTGAACTTCACGTATATTTAAAAGGCAGCTTCGGCTGCCTTTTGTTGTTTATACAGTTAAATCTCGCAGTAAATATCATAAAACTCAGGTCTCTTTGAGCACAGCTACAGCCAAATCAATTCAGCTAGACGTTGTCTGACCAACGCAAGTTGGTATACTTCCAACAACCACAATAACGGCGAACAAGAGTAGGCAGTGAGAATTATTCCTAGCGCTACGCCTATTTCATCAAGTGACAGGGCGTTTAATTATGGCGACGGTGTGTTTACCACATTGTTGGTAAGTGAACATCAAGTAGAATTATTGCCTTATCATATTTCACGTTTAGAGCACGATGCGGCAGCCATCAAGCTCAATATTGATATCCGCGCGCTTGAAGCCGCAATTGCTGAACAGGTTAAGACGATAAAGAGCGGTTCAGGTGATAACGCTTCTCCAAAATATGTGCTAAAAGTTCACGTGTCGGGAGGTCAAGCCGGAAGGGGGTATGCGCGAAGCGAAGACAGTGAAGCATTAGTCAGATTTAGCCAGCACCCTTACCCTGTCCATTACGATAGTCTTGCGAATGAAGGTGCAACGGTAATATGCGCTCAAACGCGGTTAGCCATTCAACCATTGCTTGCGGGTGTAAAGCATATGAACAGGCTAGAACAAGTCTTAATTAAGCACGAAGTAGACGACGCTGGCGTACACGATGCTATTGTTTGCGATACCCAAGATAACATTATTGAAGCGAGTGCTGGCAATGTATTTTTCTACCTCAATGAACAATGGTATACCCCGTCTTTGAAAGGAAGTGGTGTCAATGGCGTAGTCAGGCAGTGTCTTATTGATTCGCTGTTAAACGACAATTGTTCGCTTCACGTGGGGGAATATGACCTTTCTTATTTGCGAAAAGCGAGTGCAGTGGTAATTACCAATGCACTAATGGGCGTAATGCCGGTACAGAAAATACAAATGCCGGATTTCTCCTATGTCGATTTTGATGTAAGAAGCGATGCGATTGTAGCGCTAAAGACACGGCTTCAGACTGCGCTTCAAAATTAACTAAAACGCACTTCTCACAACGGGGTTCGTCAACGTTTTACGAGCTTCACCAGATTAGTAGTAAAAAGAAATAAAATGGAATGTAAAGCAATGAAGAAAGGGGAAGTTCAAGCATGAAGCGGGTAATTGTTATTCTATTATCTCTTGTCATGCTTGCCGTTGTTGGGGCAGCCTCTGGCGTAATGTATGTCTCGAGCAAGGTTACCGATGAACTAGTATTAAAAAGTGAAACCTTATTTACGATAGAGAGCGGCAGTAACGCTTATCGTACCGTGAAACAATTGCGTAAAATAGGCATGACTGATGTGTCGCCCTTTGTTGCTAAGGTGTGGCTCAAATTCTTTGCAGGCAGTACGTCTGTTAAGTCTGGCACCTACATGCTGCGCCCAGGGCAGTCACTAGTAGATGTGTTTACCCTGTTTACTGAGGGCGATGAGCATCTCTTCGCAGTGAGTTTAGTCGAAGGGCTAACCCTTGCACAGTGGCTTGAGGCGCTTAAACAAAACACAGATTTGGTGTTTGATTTAAACGACAGGAAATTAAACCAGCTCACTCAGGATAATGGCGTAGATTGGTGTTGCGAAAATGTTTCGCAGACAGAGGGCGTATATTTGGCTGATACGTATTTCTTTACCAAAGGCACAACCGCAAGCGAGGTATTGAAAAGAGCACACCGCGCGCTAATTGACTTTGTTTCTAGCGAATGGGAATTACGGGATGCCGAACTGCCGTTAGCCACACCTTACGAGGCTCTTATCTTAGCGAGTATCATTGAAAAAGAAACGGCTGTGCCTGCGGAACGTGACATGATTTCAGGCGTTTTCGTCAATAGGCTAAACAGAAATATGCGTCTTCAAACTGATCCCACCGTGATTTATGGTATCGGTCCTACGTTTGACGGAAACATTACCCGTAAGCACTTGCGAACAGCAACGCCTTACAATACCTATGTTATTAAAGGGCTCCCACCTACGCCTATCGCGATGGCAGGCAAGGCCGCCATTCACGCTGCGTTGCACCCACTGACAACGGATGCACTCTATTTTGTGGCGAAGGGCGATGGCAGCCATCAATTTTCTACGACACTAGCTGAACACAATGCAGCTGTGCGAAAATACCAGTTAAAACGATAGCCGTATTGATGCAGACAACCGATACGTTATAGCTAAACAAAAAACAGAGTTTAAAAAGTAATGCGCGGAAAGTTTATTGTAGTTGAAGGCCTTGAAGGGGCAGGAAAAAGCTCAGTAATAGGGCTAATTGTTCAAGCATTAAAAGACGCGGGAAAGCGCGTTGAGCAAACTCGTGAGCCGGGCGGCACACCTATGGCTGAAGCTATTCGAGAATGTGTAAAACACGACTGGGATGAGACCGTTAGTGAGGAGACTGAACTACTTCTTATGTATGCGGCGCGTGTGCAATTACTGACCAATAAAATCTTACCTTCACTTGATGCTGGTGCGTGGGTAGTAGGTGACAGACACGATTTATCATCTCAGGCTTATCAAGGTGGTGGTCGAGGCGTCAGTGAAAAAACGATGACGGCCATCAGCGATATCGCCCTTAAAGGGTTTAAGCCTGACCTAACCTTATACCTAGATGTCGAGCCAGCTGTCGGACTAGAGCGCGCCCGAGGGCGAGGGGAGCTTGACCGTATTGAGCAAGCGGGGCTTGCTTTTTTTGAGCGAACTCGTGCTAAATACTTGTCGCTCGCTAAGCAAGATGAATCTATCGTCGTGGTAAGTGCGATGCAGTCTATGGAAAAGGTTCATCAAGACGTGACTGCTATTATCAACGACTATGTGACGACCATAAACAGCGCAAGCAGTGACATAGCGCAAAACGAAAGTATGCAGGGGAAAGGCTAATGCAAGTACTGCCTTGGTTTGCTGCAACGTTCTCGACGTTACTGTCGCGCTATTTGGCAAAAAAACTTCACCACGGTTTACTGCTGACAGGGCCGAAAGGGATTGGAAAATACCAACTCGCGCTAGGGTTAAGCAGCACGTTATTGTGTAAGCAACCAAGCATAGATGGGCCATGTGAACAGTGTCAAAGTTGCCATTTGAGGCAAGCTGGAAACCACCCAGACTTTCATGTTTTAGAAAGTGAAAAGCAGTTAGGTGTGGATAAAATTCGCGAGGGCATTGGCAAGCTATCAGGTACTGCGCAAATGGGGGGCAATAAAGTGTTGTTGATTCCCCGTGCCGATACCATGACGGAAGCGGCAGCTAATGCACTGTTGAAAACCTTAGAAGAACCCACAAATAATACCTTCTTGCTGCTGATCACTGACAGTATCAATAAAATTATGCCGACCATATTAAGTCGATGTGAACGGCAGATACTCTCACTCCCGTCAGTGTCAGACAGTTTGAACTACTTAAACGCTAAGGGCGTAGAAGATGCAAGCGAAGCGCTATTGGCAGCTTATGGCTATGCCCCTCTTCGCGTAGAAGAGGCTCTCAGTGGTGAAGAAGACATTAGCTATCGCAATTTTAGCGATGGTATGCAAGCGCTCTTAGCAGGCGATGCAAATTTGCAAGTACAAACGCTTGCGAATAAGTGGCAGGACAATGCGCCTCAAATCGCATTGTGGTGTCAACAGATGGCCCATGATGAATACATAAAACGTCAACAGGCTGTTGATTTTAAACGCTATGAAGCGTGTGTTGATGCGGTAAGAACGCTGCAGCACGCAGGTGTAAACAAATCAATGGTACTTTTTGGGTTACTAAAGCAATTTCAACGTTAATAGGCAAACGCTGGCTTGTCGAAGCCCTTTTGTCTGACAGCAATTTTTTAAAACAGGTGTAGTTTGTTCGTAGATTCTCATTGTCACTTAGACCGACTTAAGCAAGGGCCAGAAGAGCTGGCTGAAACCTTAAATTTCGCAAGAACCCGAGGTGTTGAACACTTCCTTTGTGTGTGCGTATCTGTTGGTGATTACGACAGCATGTTAGCAGCTGTAAGTCAGTTTGAAGATGTATCAGTATCTTGTGGTGTGCACCCACTACATCAAGATGAAGCGTGTAGCTATGAAGAACTGTTAGAGAAGGCGCAGCGTGAAGAAGTGGTAGCCATTGGCGAAACTGGGCTGGACTATTTTTATAGTCCGGAAAGTAAAGAAGTCCAGCTAACGTCTTTCGTCGACCACATCAAAGTAGCTAACGAAACTAAAAAGCCGTTAATTATTCATACGCGGGATGCAAGGGAAGACACCATTAACTTACTCCGCCAACACAAAGCTGCGCACACTAAAGGTGTTTTGCATTGCTTTACTGAATCATTAGACATGGCGCTGGCAGCAATAGAGATGGACTTCTATATCTCTATTTCAGGCATCGTAACCTTTAATTCAGCAGATGAATTGCGTGAAGTGGTAAAAGCGATCCCTTTAGAGCGACTACTTATTGAAACTGACTCACCATGGCTTGCGCCAGTTCCTCATCGAGGTAAACAAAACCAGCCAGGTTACGTGGTAGAAGTGGCAGAATTTATTGCTGAGCTTAAAGGCGTGACGGTAAAAGAATTAGCGGAAATTACCACGCAAAACTTCTACACGCTGTTTTCTTTAGCTGCGAAGAAGAAAGCCGCGTAGCGGTAAACCAGGCGATTTTACTCTCGGAGGTGGTTATGCCCCAGTGGCGACAAGGGTTGACAAAGAGTCTTCACCAAACCCGCAGTATGCCAGAAAGTCGTTACTTTCAGTTAGCTACTGTGGACGGTAGTGGTGTACCGTACTGCCGTACCGTGGTTTTTAGAGGGATCACCGACGACAACCAACTGGTGGTTATTTCTGACACCCGCTCAGATAAGTATGACCAGCTTGGCCAGAATCCTCACTCGCAGGTTTGTTGGTATTTTTCTAAAACCAGGGAGCAATATCGCTTCTCTTGTACTGCAACAATAATAACGTTACATCAAGATGCTGACTTAGTTACTCAGCACTGGAATAAATTGTCAGATGCGGGCAAAAAGCAGTTCTTATGGGGCGAGCCAGGCACGCCAAGAAACGATGGCTCGGCACTTCAGGTTGAAGGGGACTTTGGTGTAGTTCCTCCTCACTTTTGCGTGATCATGCTGGCTATCGATAGCGTAGATTACCTGAATTTGAGAGGTAACCCTCAAAGTCGAGAGTGGCATCAAAAAGACGGAAATGGCAACTGGGTTAGCCAGTCATTGATACCGTAGGTAACCACCTCTAGTCTCTAAGTAGGCACATATTAAGTGCGTGATACTGCCTATTCTGAGCACCACCTAAGTCAGCGGCATACAAACCGGCGACCTAAGCAAAAAGTAAGCCCTCTCTAGCTTGGATAGACGCGATAACGCATTGGCAAATGAGAGGGCGCCGATCACCTAGAAAAGTCGCTCACCTAGAAAATATGGGAAATTGGTGTATCACCTTTAAATAAATAGGTGATCAAGTCAGCATTACCTTCTCTTGCAACGCTTTCGACAATAGCTGTCGCTACATCTTCTCTTGGTATTACAGCATCGTCCCTATTGCTTGGCATATCGGTTCGTACTAAATGCGTGCCCGGTTCATTTAATAAAGTGCCAGGTCGAAGAATTACGTGATGTAAGCCGCTATTAATTAAATGCTCGTCGGCCATGTGTTTGGCAACCAAATATGGTTTTATTGCTGACTCCACGGCGTCAGGATCGTCTGCACCAATAGAACTAACCATAACAAATTTGGGTGTACCCGCCGCTTTTGCATAGTTAACCGCGTTGCGGGCCGCCCAAAGATCAATCATAAGTGTTTTATCTGCGCCGGTGCTACCGCCTGAACCTGCTGTGAATACCGCAACGTCCACACCTTCAAAGTGTGCTGAAAAATCTTTTTCTAAATCCTGCTCAACCACTGTGAGGTTGGCATTTTGGATATCTGACAGTTTGTCTGGGCTTCTTACTGGCGCTACGACTTTGTGACCGGCATCCAACAATTTCACTGTTGCTTGCTTACCAATTTGGCCTGATGCGCCGATTACTAATACATTTGCCATGTTTTCATCCTCCTTGTGGGTGATTTCGCTCATCTTAAGCTACTTAAGAATTCACAATACATAGGCGGGTAAAAAGGAAAGCGATCAATTACTGCGATAAAATGCATGACAAAACGTTTGCCTGCATGCATTGCCGTTTAAACGGCAATGCAATGGGAGAGAGAAACTAATGAGTATGATAATCAGCCAGCGGCTATTTTATCACCGTATTTCGGCCTGATTCCTTTCCGACATATAGCTTTTTATCGATAGCGTGAATGCAAGCCTCGACGCTATCGTAATCTCGTATATCTGCTACACCGCAGGTTATGGTAGCTGATACCGAGTAGGGGGGAGCATCGATTTCGTAATCAGCGACAGCTTTACGTAGCTTTTCTGCCACCCAAAATGCTTCTTGAACCTTTAATGAAGGCAGCAATATAAGAAATTCCTCACCGCCCCATCGCGCAATAACGTCACTTTCTCTTAAACTATCTTCCAGGATCCGAGCGATTTTGACCAGTACTGTGTCACCCACATGATGACCGTATTCATCGTTAATACGCTTAAAGAAATCAATATCAACAATTAGCAAGGAGAAAGTATGATTATGGCGTTTATAATTTTGCCATGCTGCCTTGGCTCTTTGTATAAAGTAGCGACGATTTTTGAGACCCGTCAATGCGTCCTCAGTTGAAAGCTGCGTTAACTTTTCTACGACCGCTTCTAGGTCTCGGGTTTTTTCCTCAACTTTTAGTGCGAGTTCAGCGGAGCGCTTTTTCAACGACGCTATCCTCAGCCACACCATCGATGAAATCAACAGCATGCCTAGCAGGGTAATTGTCACACGCCATATAGGCTTATCCCACCACGGTGGAACTACAACTATTTCAAGTTGCGCTGCATTGCTGCTCCATTCATTCTCTTGATTTATAGCTCTAACAGTGAAGCGGTAGCGTCCTGGGTCCAAGTTGGTGTAGGTGGCCGTTCTTGTCTTGTAATCAGTAAAGCGCCAGCTGTTCTCAAAGTCTGCGAGCTTATAGGCATACCTAAGTTCGTTTGCATTCATATAATCAGTGGCGGCAAATTCAATAGTGAGCGCAATATCGTTATCTTTAAGTTCGATTACCTCGTCTAGGCGCTGTCTTTGCTGATAGGTTGTCCCGTTTTGCTCGTTCCTACTCACCGTTTCAACGTTTGTGAGGTGCACTTCAGGTGACCACTGTACATTTGCCACGTGTGAAGGAGTAAATTGTGTTACGCCTTCCGTTCCACCAAACAATATTGTGTTATTTTCAGTTACAGTGACAGAGCCAATATAGTAACCCGAGGACAGTGCGCCGTTTTCTGCACCGAAATAAGAAAGGGTAGACAAGTCAGGTGCTAAATACGCAATCCCTTTAATTGTAGAGATCCAAAGCCCATATTCATCATCTTCAACAATTGCCCCGATGGATACATTGCTCAATCGACTTTCAGGCTTAATTTGTGTCACTTTAATCGTTGATAAATCACTGCCTTCTTTAGACATAAAGAAGAGTCCAGCTGCTTGAGTTCCAATCCAATAACCACCGCGTTTTGACTGAGAAATCCACGTCACTACAGTTTGATCTGAAATCTTGTCAGTAAACTCACTGATGCTGGTTAAGTCTCCAGTCAGTTTATTCGCAACAAATAACCCGGATACCGTACTTAACCACGCGTTTTCATTGTCGTCCAAAACAATTCTCGTTGTCAGCGACAATGGCCATTGCTTTATTACCCTATCTTCTGACGGGCGATATACAAATAGCCCATCGCTGTAGCCGCCATACCAAATGTCTCCGTCATCATCGATATTAATGCTGTAACCCGACTTACCATTCAGCGCAACAAATTCTAGGTTTCTGGTCTGAGGGTTCAGTTTGGCAAGGCCTGTGCGTGTGGTTACCCATAAGACATCGCTCTTTGTGTGATAAAACACGCTCAACAGCTTATCGTTAGTGTCTTCGCTACTCGCCAATGCACCATTGGAAGTAAATGGGCCTTCTTGAGTTTTACTTATCGTGTCGTAAAGCCAAAGGCCCTTTTCGTTCGCTACCCATACTTGGTTATCTTTGTAATTCGATAAAGAGGAGATTATACGTCCTTCGCCTATTTCCTGAGAGTAGAAGTTGCTAAGCAGAGGGTTACTAATCGCAAACCCATCGTCTGTGGTGCCAACGACAACCAGCCCAGCTTTCGTTTGATAAAGGCTTGAAATTCTCTCTTTGGCCGCATCTTTCTCGTTAATCGGTGCACGCAGCACAGAGTTAGGGTTATGTGACGTTAAAATATTCAGCCCACGCTGAGTAGAAACCCATATATCACCGTTGTCCTTTAATAAGATGTCTGTAACGTAGTTATCAGATAATCCGTGAGTTTCAGAAGTACATCCTTTGTCGATGGTGGTGCTTTGGTCGTCGGGGTTGAACAAACATGCGCCGCGGGTAGCGGTACCCAACCAGAATCGAGATTTCTCTGCTGCCACCAGTCGAGTAAAGTTCGTGTTTTCAAAAGCCACTAACTCAAGTGACCTCTTAAACGGGTCAAGTTTATAAAGGCCCGAGGTGGAAGTGACATAAAGCGTGTTACCGATAAGCTCTATGTCTGTCAGCGTACTGGTGGTACTGGGAAGGTAGCTAACCAGTTCTACACTGTCTGATTCTGGAGAGTATGTGTAAAGGTTTCGCTCAGAGACTATCCAAAGCTGGCCATTGTGGGTGGTCTTGATCCTATTAATTACCTGTTTATTGAAAGGCTCTGACGCCGGTAACGTGTAGTGCTTGAACGACTCAGTATCAACATCTATACGGCTCAGCCCGCTGTATGTCCCCACCCACAGGTATTGACCATCTAAGCTTGCCTCTATCTGAAGGGCGAACAGGGTTTGGAGGCCTGTTGACTTGTCTTCTCCCCACAAGCCGAAGTTTCGAAATGTATAGCCGTCAAATTTATCGACACCAGACTGCGATGCCAACCACAGAAAACCATACTTATCTTCCGCAATATCTGAAATGGTTACGTGGGCGATACCACTATCCATATTGTAGGAATGAAACGCTGGGGCAATAGGTTGCGCGCATGCAGGTAGGCTGCAAGTTGAAGCAAAAAAATGAAAAGCGAAAGTACCAACAGGGGGCGCATAATATAATCAAAAATCACATGAAATTTATACACTAACGTTACGCGAATCTACCGCTCTTACAATGGTACAAAAGTTTAAATTCAACAAAAAAGCCTCGAAATTCGAGGCTTTTTGGACTGCATCAATTATGTTAGCCAGTGGCTAATCATAACGGATATAGTTACCAGCCACACTGGCGTGTAGCATTTTGCTCATCTAACCACGTTTTTAGTGGAGCAAAGTAGTCAGCGATAGTACTGGCATCCATTTGCGGTGAGCCTGTCAGTGTTTCTAACGCATTTTGCCAAGGTTGGCTCATACCCATCTCTAGCATTTCGTTAAGTGCTTTACCGGCTTCTTCACTGCCGTAGATAGAACAACGGTTAAGCGGGCCCTCATCACCTGCAATGTCACACAGTGCTTTATGGAACTGGAATTGAAGGATATGCGCTAGGAAATAGCGTGTATAAGGTACGTTAGCAGGCACGTGATATTTTGCACCCGGATCAAATGCGTCGGCGCTGCGCTCAACAGGCGCCATCACACCCTGATACTTTTCTCTCAATTCCCACCATAGTTGATTGTATTGTTCAGGTGTTACTTCACCTGACATCACTTTCCAGCGCCATTGGTCAACCATCAGACCAAAAGGAATGAAGGCAATCTTGTCTAACGCAACTTGCATTAACATACCGATATCGTTTGATGCGTCTGGGATCTCATCAATTAACTCGATTTGCTTAAGGTACTTAGGTGTTATTGATAAAGCGATGGTGTCGCCAATAGCCTCGTGGAAGCCGTCGTTTGCCGAACCACGGTAAAGAAGTGGTTGGTCTTTATAAGCGCGTTGATAGTAGTTGTGACCTAATTCGTGGTGAATAACGTTAAATTCTTCGCCAGTCTTTTGAATACACATCTTTATACGAAGATCGTTTTTGTCATCTAAATCCCACGCAGAGGCATGACACTGAACGTCACGGCCTTCAGGCTTTTGAAACATAGAGCGTTCCCAAAAGGTATCTGGAAGTTCTTCAAAGCCAAGCGATGAGAAAAATGACTCTGCTTGTTTAACCATGGCGATTTCGTCATACCCCTGTTCAGCTAATGCGCCTGTAACATCAGGAACTTTCATTTCTTGCTGAGGTTTAACGATATCGTAAATATTCCCCCACGACTGTGCCCACATGTTACCTAATAAATGGGCTGGGATTGGTTTGTCTTGAGGTACTACGTCTTCGCCATAGTGTTCACCTAGCTTAGCGCGCACATGGCAATGTAGTGACTCGTAGAAAGGCTCTACTTGCGTCCATAAGCGATCCAATTCCTTGGGAAATTCATCTGCTGGCATATCGTACTTTCCACGCCACAAGGCGCTGACGTTTTCAAAACCTAGCTCTGCAGCACCTTCGTTCGCTAGCGATACTTGTTCTGCATAGAGTCCTGCCATTGGTTTAGATACTTCACGCCAGCCTGACCAATATTCTAGTAGCTTGTCAGCATCGCGTAGGGTGGCCATTTCAGAGCTCATTTCAACCAAGCTTTTGCACGTACCATCTTCGCTGCAATACTCACCAGAGCCGTACATGGCACTTAAGTCAGAACCAATTTTTGCAAGCCGCTCTGCTTTTTCGGCATCTGCCGGCGGCGGCATTGTTAAACTGTTTTTAAGTAGATCAAGCTGTCTGCGGGTGTCGGCATCTACGTCTACATCGTTAAATTTCGCCGCTTCTTTAGCTAACTTTGCAACCTTGGTAGAAAGCACTTCATTAAAGTAAGCACTGACTGCTGCTGTATCGAAATTGATATTCGTGGCGTAGCTCCACTCGGCGTGCGCGGCAGGAACTTGCATTTTTGCAATATCTTTTTGCGCTTGTGTTAAAAACTGCTTGGCGTCTTGTGCAGTGAGTTGTGGTTTAGTTTCTGTCTGTGTTGTACTTTCGCCACACCCCATAAGCGAAACGCTTACCAATGCTGCTATCAGAGTACGTTTGTGATTGAGCATACTTTGTCCTTTAATTATTGTGTTTTTTACGTGAATCGACATTCACATAGACATGCTCTTGCATTGTGTAACGCTGTGTTGCTTTTGTAAAACAAATTCGATATTACTCTCACATAAGCACTGGCTTTTTTAGGCAATTTATAACTAGCAATGCGAACGGTTGGGGCCTGTTTTTAAATTTGCCTCAACACCTGACGAAAAGTTTTTTAATAATGGGTCAAAGTAATGCAAAACAATGACAATGTAACGTCTGCTACACCTGATTTAGAAAGGTTGTTTATTTACGGAAGCCTTGCTCCTAATTGTCCAAATCACCATATCGTCGCTCATATTGGTGGCCAGTGGCAGTCTGGTACGGTAGAAGGGCACTTAGTTCAACAAGGGTGGGGAGCAGTTATGGGGTTTCCAGGAATTGTTATTTCTGATCTAACTAAAGCAAAAGAAGAGGTGAAGGGCATGATGCTAACGTCTTCTCAACTTGCCGAAAACTGGACCATGCTGGATGAGTTTGAAAGTGAGCAATATGAGCGGGTCATAGTTCCTGTTAAGCTTGATGCCGGTCACACTGAAAACGCCTATATTTATCAAATCAAACCAACGCAATAAAAAGGACCATTATGTCAACGGAAGAACCACTCTACTGGGGCTTGAACGCTCGAAGCTACTGTACACTCATTCATGTTTCTCAGTTATCCAGTTTCATTATACCTGGCTTAGGTATCATATTGCCTATCGTGCTATGGATTGCTCACAAAGATCAAAACGAAGACATCAATCAGCACGGCAGGGTGACAGCGAATTGGTTAATAAGCTTGCTCATATACTCTGTTATTTGTTTTGTCTTGACGCTGGTTATCATAGGAGCCCTAGGCTTCATCGCTCTTGGATTAATGAACATCGTCTTTGCTATCGTGGCAGCAGTCAAAGCGAACAAAGGAGAGTTGTGGGTGTATCCGCTAAGCTTTGAGTTTTTTAAACGTTAACCTAAAGAATCCTACGTCACGTCTAGCAAGAAAAACTACTACTGACGAGCGCTTTCGAAGGGCGTTTCCATGTTGAAACGCCTTCGTGCTTATCCCATTGCAGATACTGCAATTGCCAGCGTGAACAATAACGCGATGTGTTTTGGTTTTAAAAGCATGTTCACCTCTTTCCTGTGACTTCTTCTACCTGTGGTAATCTTGAAGGTAGTTTTCAAATAGGTGTCGCGCTATTCACAATTAGTATAATTAACTCATATGTCGCTAATGTCGTTACGAGGGCGTTATTTTTTCAAAAGCGCTATGTCGGCGGTTAGCACTTATCTATGCGGATTAATGGTATAAATATTTGATTCGTAGAATACTATTGCTGCGTGTGCGATTGAGTAAAAAAGAATAATAAACGCAAAGAAATGACGTTATATAAAGGATTAACCTGATAGACGAGTACTCGCCTAAAAATTACTTAGCGCTGAAGCGGTGACTTGGCAGTGCGCTATGAATAAGGTATTGGCTTTTGGATTGTTTGGTGGTTTGAAGCGAAACATCAGTACCGCGCTTCACCGTGCTTAGTGCTAGCGGTTTATTTTGACGTTGCTTCTTTAATAGTTGCGAAGAAGGCACTTCCTTCATATTTACAAGCGTAGATTGGGCTTCTTGCGCAATACTAACGTTAATCAACGAATAGGTTATACAAAGTGTGGTAGCTAAAAAAATGTTTTTACTTGGCTTTTTCATCACATTTTTCTCTTTTTGTTCAACTTAATCGCTAAATAAAATTATTGGGTTTTACTTGATAGGGGTTCGATTGCAGAGGCGGTTGCACTCGCCTCATTCATC
>NZ_JACSOE010000066.1:0-21853 GCF_014349115.1 Alteromonas sp. BZK5
ATATAATATAATACCTGTAGCGTTCTATGTTACTTTAGAGGGGAAAATCCCTAGAACCCCCTATACACAATTAAACAAGTAAAACTATCAACGCCATCTTCTGTGGTACGTGAATAAAATATGGCAATGTTACCCTACTCCAAACTGAAACACTGTTCCCGCCACATCTTGTCGTTTGGCATATTGCTCATTTTGACTTTTGTATTCAACCCTCGTGCACTTGCCAGTACAGAGTGTAAGACTTTACACACCGCGGGAGCACAACAGTGGTTTCCCTACGCATTTAACGAGTTTGAAGGAAGGTTGAAAGCTACGGGGATAGCATTTGACGTTCTAACCCTGCTAGCACGGGATTTAGGTGTCACACTAAAGATAGAAACCGGGCTACCTTGGAAACGAATAGAATCCAAACTCGACGCGGGCGAGCTTGATATTTTGGCGGGAAACTATTGGAACGAAGCTCGTAGTCGAAAATGGCTTATCACCGCACCGTTTGCAGCAGAAGAGGTTTACGTTGTGCTCTCTCCTTCACTTTCTCAAACGCGAGGTACCGACCTTTCGCTTAACGCACTCGCGCAATATATTGGTGTGATGCCTCGAGGAATAAGCTTAGGTGAAAAATTCGATAGCATTAAATCAAACTTGAATATTATCGAAGTTAAAGACCACGACAAAATGTATGAAATGATGCGTCGACATCGCGCTGACTACGCAGTTTCACCACAAAGCGCAGCACTAAGCCACTTGAACGACCCAGAAAATGACGGCATGCGAATAAGCCAGTCACCTATATCTTCAAACAATGTACATTTTGCTATCTCCGCCAAATCTAAGTGCGCATCACTATTTCCAGAGTTTAACCAAGCCCTTAGCGCTCGTTTAAAAGACGGGTCTATTAAGCAAATCATTGATACGTATGATTTAACGCGCTAAAAAGCTAAGGCGCGTTGGAATCATGTAGTTAAGAACACGTGTAGTTAAAGACACGTACAGTTAAAGACAGGTGTAGTTAAAAGTAAAAGAGCGCTTTTCGTAAGCGCTCTCTTGGTGTGATGCATTATTGATTGAGTTTGTGGCAAGCCAACATTAAACCTACCAAGGCAACTCGTCACCATTTGAATGGATGAAGCGACCTGCGTTAGATACATTTAGCTCATCTATGCGTTGTGACAAACGCTCAGCACAGGTATCAGCATCAATATCTCCCGCTCCATTCACCATTTCTGTTTGAACGAATCCAGGATGGAAAATACCTACTGCAATCCCCTTGGGTTTCAGATCATTCGCCATGGACACTCCCGCCGCGTTTAGTGCGGCTTTGGACATTCGGTAGCCATAGTAGCCGCCTGACCCATTGTCTGCCATTGAACCCATGCGACTGGTAATCATGGCAATTTTACCGTCATTTGCCATTGCCGGTAATAGTGTTTGAGTAACTAACAATGGACCTAATGCATTAACCCTAAATTGATAATCGATGGTATTTGGATCCCAATCGTCAATACTCTCGCGTCCGAGCACTCCGGCATTATTAATGAGCAAATCGATGTTAACATCCATTAAAGGTGCAAGCTTTTCAGCCAACATTTCTGGTTGGGATACGTCCACACCTTTGATGATTGTCACACCTGCACTGTTTAGCTCGTCGCAACTGTTTCGACAGGTAGCATAAACTTTCGCACCACGTGCTTTATATTGCTTGGTAAGCGCAAGGCCTATGCCTCTGTTGCCACCGGTAATAACTACGTTCATAACGGTTCCCTTGTTACTATGTGTATGCGTTTAAAAGGTTTCACTCACCTTTTACAAGAACTGGCTGTTTAGATAAGGCTTGTTGCTAATTTACTACAAAGCGTCAGCCCTATTTCAGCACTCATTTCTTATTAACTTATAGTCTTTAAAAGACGTTCTAGATCTTCTGGGGTATCAATTCCAACTGGCGGTGGCGCTATCGCCACCTCACAGTGAATCTTATCGCCATACCATATGGCTCGAAGCTGTTCTAAGGATTCAATTTGCTCCAGAGAGCTAGGCGCATAAGCAACATATTGCTTAACGTATTCAGCACGATAGGCATAAATACCTATATGGCGTTTGTACAGCGACGTATTTGCAGATTGCGGCTTTGCCATCATGTGATCGCGTTCAAAAGGAATAGGAGAACGTGAAAAATAGATAGACTCACCCTTTTCGTTTACCAATACCTTAACGATATTGGGGTTAAACACATCCTCAACACTTTCAATAGGCGTAGATAACGTAGCCATCTGACACTGAGGCGCATTGGCAAGATTATCTGCAACCTGCCTGATGTTTTCGGCGGGAATAAATGGCTCATCCCCCTGTACGTTAACCACAATAGTAGAACTCGCAATGCCTTCTTTTTCGATAACCTCGGCAATGCGCTCTGTTCCAGATTGGTGGTTGACAGACGTCATGCATACTTGAGCAAAACCAAGCACAACGTTTTGAATACGTTCATCGTCCGTGGCAACAATGACGTTATCGGCTCCAGCTTCTTTAGCACGTTCAACCACATGTTGAATCATCGGCTTTCCGTCAATAAGCGCTAAGGGTTTGCCAGGAAACCGACTTGAGCCGTATCGAGCAGGGATCACAACTGTAAATGACATAACTTTATTTCGCCCTTATTTACCACTTAGTTTAACGTTTTATTACCGTGTTGCGTCAACATCGTCTAACGACAATGCTGTTGCTTTACTTTCGATAAGTACAGGGATGCCATCTTTAATATCGAAAGCCAATCTATCAAATCGACACACTAACTGGGTGCTATCATCACTCAGAACTAATTTTCCCTTACACACTGGGCAAGCCAAAACTTCTAAAAGCTTTTTATCAAAGGCCATTGTTATTATTCCTGTCCGTCATGGTTGATCTTCAAACCTGCCTTGGCAAGTTTCACATTTACTAAATTAAAAAAGTCTGGCGCTAAATGCGCGGTAACAGGTAAAAACCAGCAGTCGTTATGAGCAAAAGGTGCAGCTTTAACGGCGTCTTTTTCTGTCATTAACACTCTGCCATTCGGTATGTCTGACCGTGTGATCGCATGGTGATCCGCCAGCGGTGTAGCCGAAGAAAGCTGGATACCCATTTCTTTAAGCTGAGAGAAAAAACGCTGAGGTGAACCTATTCCAGCAATTGCGCTGCACGGCACTTTTTGTATCTCATCAAGGGGACTGGTTCTTACTCTGTTTGAAACAGAGGTGAAGTCCCCTGCTACTAAGGTCATTAAATATTGAGGCGCTACAGCATGGCTAAATGTCGGCATCGAACGGCTATTATGTATTAGCGCATCAACGGTACCAAGGCGCCATTGTCCTTCGCGAAGGGGCCCCATCGGCAGCAAATAACCACTGCCTACTTTTCTGTCGTCCATCACTACAATTTCAACATCGCGATGAAGCGCGTAATGTTGAAGACCGTCATCACAAATAATTAAATCACAGTGTAATTCGTCACTTAAGAACGCGGCTCCACGTGCGCGGACTGGATCGATAACAACGTCGCACTGGCTTCTAATGGTCAGTAAACGAGGTTCGTCTCCCACCTCAGACGCATCATCTTCGCCTTTCACTAATCGCGGGTATTCTGGTGATTTAGCGCCATAGCCCCGACTTAAAATGCCGACCTTAATGCCCTGCTTCTGGTAATAATCGGCTAAAGCTAATACGACTGGCGTTTTGCCGTTGCCGCCCACTGATATGTTGCCAACGACAATCACGGGAGCATTAGCCTTAAAGACCTTTTTGATTCCAATTTTAAAAAGTAACCGGCGAATTGCCGAAATAAAGTAGAACAGCAGCGCAAATGGTGAGAGCAGCCACACAAAAGGATGGCCGAAATACCATTTATCGTGCTTGGTTTTACTTTGTGATTGACTCACTTAGTCTCACCAAATTGCAACGCGTGCAGTTGCGCGTAGTGACCACCTTTTTCAAGCAATTCGTTGTGTTTACCTTTTTCAATAATGCGCCCCTGCTCCACTACCATAATGCAATCTGCGTTTTCGATGGTAGACAAGCGGTGCGCCACAACAATGCTGGTGCATCGTTTTTGCAGCGTTTCTAATGCGTCTTGGATCAAACGCTCAGATTCTGTATCAAGGGCAGATGTCGCTTCGTCAAGAATAAGTATGGGCGCTTCGGCAAGTATTGCCCTTGCAATGGCAATACGCTGACGTTGACCACCCGAAAGCATTAAGCCGTTTTCACCAATAATCGTATCTAACCCATCAGGCAAGTTTGATAAGAACTCCTCAACATGCGCCATCTTTGCCGCATTCTCGATGTCTTTACGTGATACGTTTTGGCGCGCACCATAAGCAATATTGTTAGCTATGGTATCGTTAAATAGCGTAACGTTTTGCGATACCACGGCAAACTGCGCTCGCAGATCTTTAAGATCAATATCGTTGAGCGCCGTGTCATCCAAGCGAATTTCACCTTCTTGCGGGACGTAAAAGCGTGTAAGCAGCGACGAGATGGTTGATTTACCACTTCCCGAGCGCCCTACCAAAGCAATCGACTGCCCAGGGTTTGCGATAAAGCTCACATTAGATAACGCGGGCGTCTGTTTTCCTGGATAAGAGAACGTAACGTCGTCAAATTCAATTTTTCCTGTTGCGCGCTCTACTTTGGTTTTCCCTTTATCTTCTTCGTCTGCTTCATCAAGAATTTCAAAAATACTGGCGCAGGCTGCCATACCTTTTTGAAATTGGTTATTAATGGTAGTGAGCTGTTTAAGGGGCTTCAGCAGCATTACCATGCAAAAGACCACATTGATAAATACACCTGCAGTAAGCTTTTCAAGCATACCAGGCGTGCTGGCAATAAACAGAACGACTGCAAGGGCAATTGACGCTATTACCTGTATTGAAGACACACTCAAAATAGAAGTGACATTCAACTTCATTGACTGTTGACGGTTGTGATTGTTTTTCTGCTCGAAACGCTTTTGCTCTATTTCTTGACCGCCAAACATGATCACAACTTTGTGACCTTTCACCGCTTGCTCTACCGACGATGTTAGGTTGCCCATTGATTGTTGAATGTTTTTACTTACAACGCGAAAACGCTTACTAACGATAGAAACAATCACTGCCACAATCGGGCCAATTAAAAGAAATATGAGAGAAAGCTGCCATGAGTAATAGAACATGACACACAGCAAACCGATGACCAGTGCGCCTTCCCTCACCAATGTTAGCAGCGCCTTACCAGATGCATTAGCCACTTGCTCTGTATCGTAGGTGACTTTACTGATAAGCCCGCCAACCGCATGATTATCGTGAAATGCCACTGGAAGATGAATGTATTTTTCAAACAACTGCTGGCGCATGCGCATTACCACCTGAGCACCAATCCAGCTTAGCGTGTAACTACCTAAAAAGTTGAAAACACCCCGTAACAAAAAGAGCGGCACAATCGCATATGCGGCTAGACGTAGATAGTCATGGTCGTTTTTTCCCAGTGATTCGTCAATCATTGGCTGAAGCTGGGAAAATACGAAGGTATCTACCGCGGAATAACCAATCATACCGATGATGGCAAAAACGAAAGGCACTTTATACGCTTTAAGATACTGTAAAAAGCGCTTAATTTGATAATCCGAGTTGTCGGCTTGTTGCATGTAGTTTTTTTAACCTGTTTGAAACGTTAACAAAAACGCGTTGGAAGTATTGTACTCGTTCTCGCTCTAATTCACTAATATAGCGGCAAAATTGGTTAGTCTACCAACTAAGTGAATAATGTGTGGCCACTTCATACCTATTTAAAGGTATTCGTGTACATCTTCGTTTCGTTACAAGCTAATATTTCTGTCATTTGGCGATATTACTTAGTCTTTGAGGTGTCGCGGTGTAATGCCTGGTAAATACCAGCGTTTATTCAACGTTCCACGTTGGGAATCTATATGGAAAGAATTCTTATCGAAGGTTGCGCTTATATATCCGTGATAGCTTGTTAAATATTGCGTTACGCCCAAACGCTCGTAACGTTTAGCCACAACATACGCAGGAAACTGCCATCGATTCTCATAACCTTGCGTAAAGATCACAGCTTTCGGTGCAACGTGTTCTATAAAAACATTAGTAGAAGATGTTTTGCTTCCGTGATGCGGCGCAATAAGAATGTCGGCACTTAGATTTGTAAAACTCGCTAAAGTATCCAATGAAGCCCCCTCTGAAAAACCATCCATGATTTCACGGGTTATCAACGCGTACTCACTTGTTTTCTCAATGTCACCAGGAATTAACACGCTACCAGCGTCGCTTGTTATTTTAACCACACACGACATGGCATTGTTGTCTTCTTTGTTGCCATTTGGCGGCCATAGAAAATTGATTGTTAAGTTCTGCCAGCGTATACGCTTTCCTCGCTCACAACCTAATGTTGGTGTGTAGAAAGTGGCTGTTTTAGCTAAGGCGTGTTGTCCAATGGCTAATGCCCCACCTGCATGATCGTTGTCACTATGCGTATGAACTACAACATCTATATTTGAAATATGCCTACTTTCCAAAAAAGGTAACAGGTGTTTCGTTGCAGTATGAGCATTGCCATTAAACTGAGCACCAGAATCAATAATCATAGCCCGACCTCCCGCAGTCACTGCAATAGCACTGGCCTGGCCCGCATCAAATACATGCAGCGCCCATATCGATTCATTGGTAAGTAACCACTTTTGAAAAATGCTTAGCGATGGGAGCAAGAGAAGCGCTACACAGATAGCTTTGTACCGCCATGTTGGCAAAAGAAAAATAAAAAAAGCGACAATTAGACAAAGTCCCGCACCACTACTTACGTAAAAATTGATAGCGCTCCCAGAAAACTGACTAAGAACGTTCAAAAGCGATAACAAATACCCTAAACACACATCACTGTAATGCATAAGCATGCCCGTAACTTGTTGTGCGAAAGGCAACTCAGCAAAATGAAGGACTAACAACGAAATTAAACAAATAGGTAAAAGTAACGTTATTACGGGCAAGGCGATTAAGTTGGTAACAACTGCAACAAAACTGGCGCTACCAAACCATATTAGGGTTAGGGGCATCATTATTACGGTAAGCGCTACTTGTAGTTTAAACAAAGACACATACCAGGGTGCTCGCTGTAGCCCCCAAACAACAACTAAAAACCAAATGCACAGTACAGCCCCTATGCTCAAGTAAAAGCTAGCGCTTAGTATAGAAAGAGGAAACAGCAACAAGCTCAAAGTAAGCATTGTCAACGCAACATTTACTGGCCGCCATGCATGTCGAGAAAGAGACAGCACGCTCCCCATAGTTACCAGTATCAGCGCACGCACAACCGGCAATGCGCTTCCACTAAGCAACGCGTAACAAAAACAAGCAGCGACAAGCACACAAAGCACAGAGGCTCTAATTGGCGCGCTGGTTTCAAACATCTTACTTATTTGCAGCTCTCTGTTCTTTCGACCTGTTGCCGGATAGTTGATGGAGGCTGAACGTACTAACCAATATTTCGCTCTGCCTAATAGGCTAGTAACATGCGTGAGTAAAAATATAACTGGGTTAAAAAACAACAAGCAGACCCCAGCGATAAGTGATAGATGCATGCCTGATATACTAAATATGTGCCCAGTGCCGGTGCGTTGTAACAGCGTCCAATCACCCAACGTAAAGCCCGTTTTATCCCCTAGCAGCAATGCGCGCCACCATTTTTCATGAACAAGGTCTAGCTTCTGCAATGTTGTAGCAAGTCCATAACGCACTGAGTGATTATGTTTTGTTTTATTTTGCTCTATTGACTTAATATAGCCAGTTGCATGAATAAATTGGCTAACCAACTGCTGTTGTCGGCTAGCTCCAACAGGATTAGCCGTACCGTATGCAGGTTTAAGTTTTACAATTGCGGTGAAGGTATCGCCGTTGTGCAAACAATTTAATTTCACCTGAGACGGAGAAACTGATTGAGGCCGCACGCCTATAGTTCCCTGTTGAGCATATGCGATTTTCTTGTTAGCTAAGCCTTCGCTTTTTCGATCATTTGGGAATTCATAACGTTGGTGAGTAAGACGAGCTTTGAAATTAAACGTGCTAGTTAAAACACGCTTAGGCAAGGGGGAAAGTATACCCTTGTCTAGAAATGTCGCGGTGCTTTCACGGTTGACAGACTCAATAGCGACAACATAGTGATAAGTTGCTTCCAGCACCCTAGCTGTGCCGAAGACACATCCCCCCGACACAACTCGACCTGAAATTGTGACATCTTGTTGAATTTTCCCTTGGGGCAGTTGCCAAGCGTAGTAAAAATGCCCTACACTCGCCACCCAAAGTACTCCAGACAGCAGCCCGCTCACTGCCCAACATAGCAGCACCTCTGGAAATGCATGATGTTCAGCGGGTTTTGTCGTCAAAATGAATATAATGATAGTCACAGATATTATTAAAATGGCAATCATCAATGCCATGCTGTGAGTACTTGGAAGTTTTTGCCAGAAAACTGCACTTATTGCGCTAGCGCAAAAACAGCTTAAGCAAATTGTGATACGATTGACCATGTTTTCACGTAGCAATTGACAGTGAGTGAATGTGGATGGTGCAAATTCATGTTGCGCAATTCCGTTTACTGTTATTTTTTCTGTCTTTTTTGATTTTATTTTCGAGATGCATTGATATTTATGCCTAAGAAATTTATCCGACGTTTTTTGCCAGATCACCAAAGCATTAAGCAAAACAAAGCTTTAAAAATTTTTGGTAGCGTATTGCACGAGCCTAATCTTTGGCACTTAAACCGTCGTTCTGCATCTGGTGCATTTGGCATAGGTTTATTTTTCGCGTTTTGGCCGGTACCGTTTCAAATGTGGCTTTCTGCCGGTTTAGCTATTCCATTTCGAGCAAACCTGCCCTTATCTGTTGCAACTGTTTGGGTGACTAACCCATTTACTATTCCGCCTATATTCTATGGGGCTTACAAGGTTGGTACTACTGTACTTGGGACCAAGCCTGAGCATTTTGAATTTCAGTTTAGTTGGCAGTGGGTTGTAGAAAGCATTAATACCATTGGCCCTGCATTTTTAGTCGGGTGTGGAATTTGCTCGGTTGTGTTTGGTCTAGCGGGTTATTTCTCTTTAAACTGGGTTTGGCGCTTTCAAGTGAAAAAAGCCTGGGAAAGACGCAGACAAATGCGGAATCAAGAAGCCCACTAGCGTGAGAGCCCTACACTTGAGGGTTTGTAGAAATATTTACCTTTTCTCAAGCCCCTTACAACGTTCAGTACAAAGTACGCCGTAAAAGACAGAGCAAGAATTACAAAAAACGCCACTTCTATGAAGTGGCGTTTTTTATTGGTAACAATCAATATGAGTTCGGCGTTAATTTATTCAGGAAAACCATTACGCCGAGTTCTGTTATTGAATTTAAGCCAGACAGGCTACTTTTCATGCTCTGATAAAAAAGCGATAAGCGCAGCTTCGTCCCATACCTCCACATCTAGCTCTTGTGCTTTGGTTAGCTTGGAACCCGCTTTTTCTCCTGCAACTAGGAAGTCGGTATTCTTACTTACCGAGCCTGCCACTTTTGCACCAAGTAACTGCAAACGTGCTTTCGCGTCAGAACGCCCCATTTCGCTGAGCGTACCTGTAATAACGCATGTTTTGCCTTCAAGAGGCAAATTATCCGAATCTGGCTTTTCAATAGCAGGCCAGTTAATTCCTTCTTTTAACAGCGCATCAATAACATCGGTATTGTGTGACTCGTTAAAGAAATTGAAAATGTGGGTAGCCACCACTTCACCAACGTCTTGGACTTCAACCAGTGCTTCAAGCGACGCCTCGCGAATAGCCTCCAAGGTTTCGAAGTGCGCAGCCAAGTTTGCCGCAGTAGCTTCGCCAACCTCACGGATCCCCAATGCGTATAGGAACTTGGCAAGCGTTGTTTGCTTAGAAGCTTCAAGCGATGCCAGTAGCTTACTGGCAGACTTTTCAGCCATGCGTTCCAGCCCAACAACATCGCCTAACGAAAGCGTGAAAAAGTCGGCGGGACTATGCACAAGATCAGCGTCAACTAACTGATCGACTAACTTGTCGCCCAGACCATCAATATCGAATGCTTTACGCGAAGCAAAATGCTTAAGCGCCTGCTTGCGTTGTGCTGCACAAATTAACCCACCGGTGCAACGGGCAACCGCTTCGTCTTCTAGTTTCTCAACCTGCGAGTCACACACTGGGCATTGGCTTGGGAAGGTAATGTCAGTTTCGCTACCTGTGCGATTAGCTTCTACCACAGATACCACTTGAGGAATTACGTCACCCGCACGTCGAATTACCACGGTGTCGCCAACTTTAACGCCTAATCTGGAAATTTCGTCCTGATTGTGAAGTGTGGCATTCGATACTGTTACTCCACCTACGAACACAGGCTCTAAGCGGGCAACCGGCGTGATCGCACCAGTCCTTCCTACCTGAAACTCAACGTCCAGTAACTTAGTCACTTCTTCTTGCGCAGGAAACTTCTGCGCAATGGCCCAGCGAGGCGCTCGAGCCACAAATCCAAGGGCATTTTGCAGGTCAATACGGTTGACCTTAAACACAACGCCATCGATGTCATACGGCAAATTATCGCGCTTTTCCAAAATGTGGTTGTAGTATGCCAAGCAGCCCTTACCGCCCTCGGCGGTGTCAATATCAGGGCACAGCGGCAGCCCCCAATTACCCAACTGCTTAAGGCGCTCGCTGTGTGTTGTGGGCAGTTCAAAACTTTCGGGTTGAACAACGCCTAGCGAATAAGCATAAAACATCAGCGGGCGCTTGGCCGTAATTTTAGAGTCTAACTGTCGTAAACTGCCAGCCGCAGCATTACGAGGGTTCGCAAAAACCTTACCACCCGTTTCTTTTTGATGTTCGTTAAGTTTTGCAAAGCCCTCACGAGGCATAAACACTTCACCGCGCACTTCTACGCGCTCAGGATAATGCTCACCACGAAGCGTTAACGGCACATTAGAAATGGTACGCACGTTAGCCGTGATATTCTCGCCTACCTGGCCGTCACCACGGGTGGCAGCACGCACTAATTCGCCATTTTCATACAGAATACTTACCGCTAAACCATCTAGCTTGGGTTCGCAGCTAAAATCTAACGTTGCCGAATCTTTTAGTCTGTCTTTTAAACGTTTTTCGAAGGCAAGCAGTGATTCTTCATCAAAGGCGTTATCCAGCGACAGCATAGGAACATCATGGGTAACTTGTTCAAAGGCCGATAACGCTGCGCCCCCTACTTTTTGACTGGGAGAATTCGGGCTTTGAAGCGTAGGATATTGTTTTTCTAGCGCAATAAGCGCCTGCATATCTCTATCATATACTGCATCAGGAACCGAAGGGTCATCCATCACATAGTACTGATAGTTGTACTCATTAAGTGTGTTGCGAAGTGTTGCTATTTGTTGCTTTGCTTGTTCTAAAGAATCTGACATGGAGTTGTTGTCACGCCGTTTAAATAGTTAAAAGTATTACAATTCGTTGCCAAGGCCTATTCGCCCAAGCCGCTGTATGTTTCAAATGGGCTGCAAAAATCTGATCTATTTCAGTCAGGTTGTGAAACGAACAGCCACGCTACAATGCTATGGCTTGCTAGCCCTTGTTATACATCAAAGATCAATAGACCCTAATCAATAGAAAAGGACCTGGGTATGAGCCAAGTCCTTTTTTGTTTTTGCACCTACATGAATAATCCATAAGATTGTGGCGCAAGTGATAAATTAACGCTAGCTGCGCGCAATCATACGCTTGCGCTCGAACTCACGAATTTTCTCGACGTATTGCTGTAAGCCCTGCTTCGTTAATACGCTTCGGCGTCCATCGAGTACCTGTGCGCCGAACTCATCTGCCAATTTGCGGGCTGCATTGTGCATCATGTTAAACACTTGATGAGGGTCACCCTCAATAGGCAATATCATAAACAGTGAAATACCTTGGGTTTCAAAGTTCTCTAGGTTATCAATATCGAAAACCCCAGGCTTAAACATGTTAGCAAGGCTAAACAATACTGGCCCTTTGCCATTTGAGTTTACGTGGCGATGGAAGATGTCTTGATCGCCAAATTTAAACCCTAATGTTAATAGCATAGGTAGTAGCGCCGCGCCTGAGATAGGCTCGCCTTCTGGCGTTCTTACATTTAATACTAAAACCTCGGGTTCAATCGACGACTTAGCGGTCTTTGGTGTACTTCCAGCACCATCATTGCCTGACTCATTAGCACTAAAGCTTTCATCGCCAAAATCAGCGCTAGCTGCTTCGCTGGTGTCAAAATCAATACGCATTTGATCGTCACCAAAATTCGGCTCTTCACGTCTTCTCACTGGCGTTTTGCTTCGTTTGTTACGTGCAAAACGTCGCGGCTGTTCATTTTCTTCATGAACATCGCTGGATGAAACAGACTCTTCGGGTGCATCTAAACTAAAATCAGCAACTTCTCTTTCGTTTTTAGCCGGCGGCTGCACTGTTTCAGGCTCTTCCTCCAGCGTTGGGTCGATATAAAACTTCTGTGCAGGACGAACTGGCTCTGCACGCCCTCTTTCTTGATGACCGCCCGCCTGACTCTGAATTGGGTCATGCGATTGCGCGTTATCCGCTCTCTCTTGATTACTTGGAGTATTTGGCTGTTCGCTTTCTTCACGCTGAGCATGCGACGCTAAAGACGTTTCCTCTTGCTCTTCGCCTTCACGAAGTAAGAAGCCTGGAGGTTCAGGGAACGCGGCAAGGTTTTCGTCGCCCCTGTTAGCACCTTTTGTTGATGCGCCGTCGGGACGAGCTTGCCCTTTCATGTGTGGCTTCGGATTCGTAACCACAGAGCCATAGAGCTTTGGTGCTTTCTCAACTTCTTCTTTCCCGTCAGACGGCATAGCTGAATTACCAACGCTGCTTGGGCGTTTACCCGCATGCTCACCGTGTGCGCCCTCTTTTCCATCACCGTGCTCTTTTGACGTGGCATGTTGAGACAAGCTATCGTCGTCATCAGCTTCTTCGCTGCTGTAAGCATGTTTTTCATTGATGTCGTGATGTGCAGGGCCATTTGCCGTATTCGTTGATACGTTGCTTGCAGCCTCATGCTCTTGGTTTTGTGATTTGCTAACCACGCGCACCGCGCCAATGCCAAGCTCGTCAAAGCCTTCTTGCTCGTCAGACTCGAAATCATTGTCATCATCTTGCCACTGACGGGGCTCTAAGCGCTCTTTTTCCGAAGGCTTACTGTTTTTACGAATTTTCCAAATACCATGGGCAAGCACTGCGATGATAAAAACCGTGCCTCCAAGGAGTAAAAATAGACGTAATTGATCTTCCATTTAATTTCTTTCGCCCTTTGTTATGCTTCTGCGAAGGCTACAGCCTCGTCCACATCTACCGCCACCATGCGCGAAACTCCCGGTTCCGCCATGGTAACACCGGTGAGGTGACTGGCCATTTCCATCGCTATTTTATTGTGGGTGATATAAATAAACTGCACTGTTTGTGACATTTCTGACACTAAGTTACAAAAGCGCCCTACATTTGCATCATCCAATGGTGCATCTACTTCATCCAGCAAACAAAATGGAGCCGGATTTAATCTGAAAATAGCAAACACCAATGATAAAGCGGTTAGTGCTTTTTCTCCACCGCTTAAGAGGTGAATCGTACTATTTTTCTTACCAGGGGGGCGAGCCATTATCGTCACCCCAGTTTCTAACAAATCGTCATCGGTAAGCGCAAGATACGCCGAACCGCCCCCAAACACTTTGGGAAATAACGTTTTAAGGTCTTCGTTAACCTGTTCAAAGGTGGTAGAAAAGCGCGTGCGGGTTTCTTTATCAATTTTACGAATGGCCGACTGTAGCGTTTCCAAGGCTTCAGTAAGGTCGTTGTGCTGTGTATCTAAATGTGACTTTCTTTCCGACTGGGTTTCATACTCTTCAACTGCGGCTAAGTTCACTGCACCTAAGCACTGCAAATTAGCCTGCGTTTTTTCAAGGTCTTCTTGCCAGCGCTTCTCTTCGGCATCTTCAGGTAAGGTTTCTAGAATGCTCTTCAGCGACTGCTGCGTTTCATCAAGCTGTTCTAAAATCGTATTCGCACGTACCCGGTAGCCTTCAATATCGATATTAAGTTTATCGATGTTTGCCTGTCGCGTTTGAATGTCTTTACCCAGAGCTTGATGCCCTTTTTCGGCTTCTCGCAACCACTGCTCTATATCTTCAAGACTACTTTGCTTAGCACTTTTCAGTTGTTCTAATTCCGCTTTGTTTTCCAACAGCGACTGAAGCTCTGCTTCTTGAATTTCTTCAGGAGACGTCAGCTGTGTAAGTTCTTTTTGTAATCTTTCTTTGTTTTTTATGTACTCTTCACGCTGCTGAAGGTTACGCGTAACCTGTTGACTGTATAAATTCTGATGGTTCTCTAATTGTTGCTTCTTAAGTGCAAGCTCATGATTTTGCGATGTTAATGTATCAACTAACGCGCGTAGTTCTGATGTAGTTCGCTCATTTGCATCACGCTTAGCGTTCACATCGTCAATGTGCACTTCGTGTTCAAGTATTTGTGCCTCTTGAAGCTCTAACTTTTCCGAAAGTTGGGCTAGTTGCTCTTCTTCTTTCGCTAACATTAACTCTTGCTTTGCTAACTCGTCATTAAGTTTGGCAGTGCGTGTTGACTGTTGCTCTTGCTGCATTTCAAGCAAAGAAAGTTTATTTTTAATCTGTGCGCGCTGGTTTTCTTTTTCACCCAAGGCGCTCTGAATAGACTGCTTTTGCGCTTCGCTCTGTTCAAGTGCCTGTTTGGCGCACTCTAATGAATGCTCAATCTCATCTATAAGGCTTTCAGTTTCTTCAATGCTGTCTACTAGCCCCTTAATTTTGTTCGCCCGCTGCAAAGCACCGTCGCTTGCTTCGCCAGGTTTCACTACCCACTGTGAACTTGCCCACAACCCTGAAGGCGAGATTGCGCTAGTAAACCCCTTGGCTATGCCTTCAGGTTCATCTTCTTTATCAAGAACGCTTACAAAAGCACTTTCAATCGTTTCCGCAAGTTCGTCATCGTTGCTACAAAGGTAAATGTCATTAAAAAATGCGGGAATACGCTGTGTTGACGGTTCATTAGTGCTAGATTCAGTTAATAGAGCGTGTGCTAATGAACCCGATCTGGCAGTGCTTACAAACGCCTTATCGGTAAACACTTTAATGCCGCTTGGCAAATAAGCGTGATTTTGAAGCAATGCCTGTATGTCATGGCTTTTGGCAACAACGGGGTCTTTTGCGTGTTGTAAAATCGATTCTACGCAAGGTGCAAGAGTTTGGTTAGAGCTAAACTGCTGCCACAGCTTTTCTATCCCGTCTAACGTTACGTCTTCATTATTTGAGGCATCTTGTTGAAGCGCTTCTAGCGCATCTTTTGTGGACAGTGCAGTTTGTAACTGGCCCTGGGCATCACGGCGCTTCGCTTCTATAGCGTTGACTTCGCCTTGTTGCTGCGACACCTTTTGATTGGACTCTTGAAGTAATTGCTTAGCTTCATCAATGTCAAAATCGAGTTCGCTACATTGCTCTTCTAAAAGTGTTATCTGACTGGCAAAATCTTCTTCATCTAGCTGTTTTAGCTCGTCTTGTAGTTCGCTGATACGCTGAGAAGTGCGTAACTGCATGCTCATCGTTGACTGAATTTGGCTATGGCATTGCTGAACATTCTGACGAAGTTGATTGTAGGTTTGTTCTTGCGCTCGCGCTTGTGCGTTAAATTCTCTTAGCGCTTGTTCAGCGTCTTCAAAACGCTCTTTGGCATGCTCTAACTCTGCTTCCTTAAGGGCAAATTCAGGCTCAATGTTTTCAAGCGCCTCGTTTGATACCGCAAGCGCTTCCTGTGCCTCATCAATAGAGTGGTTAAGCAATTCGTGTTGCTCGCTAATTCGTGCTAACTCTTGCTCTACCTGACCTTTGCGTTGTTTTGCGTGCAGCGCATTTTGCTCTAGTCGCGTTATTGCGTTACTGGTAGTAAACAGCTGCTGCTGAAGATCATCTATCGTTTGTTTTGTTTCCAGCTGCTTAGTTTTGTACGACTCAAGCCCAGCTTCGTCGCCCTGTAGCCGGGCAACTAAGTCATCCACTTCTAACTGGAGTGATTGCTGCTGTTTTTGCAGCGCTTCAATATGTTCACTATTTTTCAGAAAACGAAGGGCTGCTAACTGGCCTTTCAGCTCTCTGGCTTGTGCACGTAGCGTTTTGTAACGAGTAGCCGCGGCTGCCTGACGCTGTAATTTTTCGAGCTGCTTGCCTAATTCGTCGCGCACATCATTCAAGCGTTCAAGGTTATCTTGCGTGTGCCTTATACGGTTCTCTGTCTCTCTGCGGCGCTCTTTGTACTTTGAGATACCCGCGGCTTCTTCTATGAATACACGCAAATCCTGTGGCTTAGATTCAATAAGCCGAGAGATCATACCTTGCTCAATGATGGCGTAAGACCGGGGGCCTAGCCCTGTTCCTAAAAACAGATCGGTGACATCACGCCGGCGACATTTAGTGCCGTTTAGAAAATAGGTAGAGGTGGCGTCCCGTGTAACTAAGCGTTTAACAGATAGCTCATTGTAGTTGGCAAATTCACCTGCTATCCGCCCTGCACTGTTGTCGAAAACAAGTTCAACGCTACATTGCCCCACTGGCTTACGAGACGAAGAGCCATTAAAAATCACGTCGGTCATTGCATCGCCGCGTAAGTTTTTGGCAGAACTTTCACCTAAAACCCAACGTACAGCATCAATGACATTCGACTTGCCGCAGCCGTTAGGGCCTACGATGGCGGTCATTTCGCCGGGGAATGGAATGGTAGTTGGCTCAACAAAGGACTTGAAACCCGCGAGCTTAATCTTTTTAAGCCTCACACATCATCCCTCTTAAACACAAAGCTGCACGCGGTATCGCCTTGATATTAGCCAGAAACCAGCTAACCATCGGCTGAAATAGCAGTTGATGTAGAAATGATGCAATCACACGGAAGATTCTTTTGTTATTATGCTCCGACTCTACCAAATCTAACAGCTTGTAACAATTACCATTTCACTGAGTTAGGCAGAGAATACGCCAAGCGCGTATGATAGAGCAGATAGTTAACAAACACAGCGTTTCAAACGCGAAGGAGTACGAATGAGTTCAGGCGGTGTACATTATTTCTTTGAAGGCTTTTCGCTCATAAAAACCAAAGGATTAAAGCGTTTTGTTTTTGTACCCCTAACAATAAACTTAGTGCTTTTTTCTGTGGCTTTTTACTTCTTATTTGGCCAAATAGAAATGGGTATCGCTTATGTGATTGATCTTGTACCTGAATGGTTAGGCTGGATAAAAACAGCGATCAGCTTTTTCTTGTGGCCCCTAGCAGTCATCAGCGTATTGCTCATTTTCGCACTGATCTTTGGTACACTCGCAAACTGGATTGCAGCGCCGTTTAACGGTGCTTTATCTGAAAAGGTTGAGCGTCACTTAACGGGTCAAGATTTAGGTGACGAGGGCGTGATGTCTTTAGTTAAAGACATTCCTCGAACAGTAGGCCGCGAACTCACCAAGCTTATCTGGTATGTACCTCGCGCTATTGGTTTTTTGTTATTGTTCTTTTTCCTGCCCATTATTGGGCAAGTCTTGTGGTTCTTATTTAACGCCTGGATGATGGCAATTCAGTACTGCGATTATCCATACGACAACCACAAAATAGATTTTACGCGCATGCGCCTGCACCTTGGCGAACACAAAGGGAAAGCGATGACGTTCGGAATGATGGTGAATATATTCTCACTTATTCCCGTGGTTAACTTTATCGTTATGCCCGTAGCAATTTGTGGTGCAACGTCTATGTGGGTAAGAGAGCTTAAAGATACACTCGCCAAATAGTGGCGAGTGCATTGTTTTAGTAATGAGAGCTGCGGTTATTTGCCACCAGTAAACGCTTCGTATTCAGCTAACCAGTGTGCGGCTTCTTTTTGGTTGCCGCTATTGTGGAACGCCTGGAAAAAATTCATTGAAATAGGTCGCTGGGCATTTTGTTTTTCCAGCTGCTGCTGCCACAGTACCAAATATAAAGGCGGGATCACGCCGCTATCGTGATGTTCCATAAAGGTAATTCTGCGACTGGGCTTATAGCTGTTTTTCCCCAATACGGTGCACGTTTTGGCGCGTGCAATAATAGTTGCAGGATCTATCTCAAGCCAATTTTCGACCGTTTTGTGAGGTGCATACCAGTACTCAGAATCTACGATTAGGTTTGGTGGTGCAAAATCGCTTATTCCATCTTCATCGCACAGCCTATTCGCCATGCCCTTGCCAATAGGATATTCGTCAGCGAAGCCTGCGAAGTGCGCTAGCTCATGAACAAACACTGAATAAGCGTCACTGATGTCTAAGTACATTACGCCGTTTTGGACATTTGCCTTACCCTGCTCTGCCACTACTACTGCATGACTAAATTTCTGCTTTTTCGCAATGCTTGCCAAAGGAGTAATACTACAGCCTAAGATCCCAGCATTCTTATAATCCGGATCGCAGCTGAGTGCATCGGGTTTAAGCCAAATAGGCGGAGCCAGGCAAATAGAAAGGTTCTGCAGACGCTGGTCGTTATTGAATGAGTTATAAAGACTGTGAGCACGCATGATAGTAGCTAAACTGGTAGCAAAAGGCTGTATACGCTGAAGGCATTTCCCTTCATTCTCCCAGTTAAATGAAGGAGACTGCTTTAGTGCTTGCTCTATAGAATACGGCGTGTAGAGATTGATGGCCTCTAAGGCTTTTTCAGCTTGAAGATGCCCTTTCTTCGCGGCAAAGCTAAAATGCTGCTTGGCCTCAGAAAATTCCCCTTCGTCCCACAGAAGGCGAGCATACTTAAATGCACTCTGCATGTCTAAGGTTGCCGTTGCTGCGAGCAGCGGTTTCGCTAATTGTTGTTGCCCGTGTAGAAGATACCAATCGGCCAATGCAGCCTGTGCGGGTACGTAGTTTTGTGAAGCCGCGCGTACCAGCCACTTCTCACGTTTTTCTGGCGAATCGGTAGACATTGCAAACGCAAGCTGTGCTTCTGCGACCTCGCCGAGCGCCGCTAAGCGCATAAAGCGCTGTGACGCACCTTCTTCACCTAATATTTGGTACAGCAGCCATGCAGCGTCTGCGTTTTCAAGATTAACTAGCTTCTCTAGAAAATAGATTGCAGTGGTTTCATCAATATAGTCAGTAGCAATGAAGCCTGCGTTATACGCACGCTCAAATTCACCGAGCAAGCGTGCCTGTGCATTTTCACTGCCCTGCTTTGCAGCTAACCAAAGTAGCGCTAGTGCATCATGTTTAAGGTGATAGTCAGAATAATTGAAACGTTCGGTATTAGCCGAAGTTTGAGCGTCGAGAGAAAATTCTGCGTTGTCCTGTGCCATGCCGTCGGCAGTATTTACTGAAGCAGAGCTCGCCTTTTCAGTTGGGTCGCTATCTGACACTAGGCTTGCCGGCGCAAGCACCTTGCTTGCATTAGCAATTAGCTGCGGGACATAGCGTCCGCTATCGCCCGCAACTATGAGCAGTGCGAACACTGCTAAAAATAAGCCTCGCATAACGCTTGCTGTTTACTCTTCGCTAACCAAATCGCTGCTAGCTAGTTCACGCAAACGGTTAAGTTCCATTCGTGCGTAGCGGTGTTCAACGTAATCGAAAACGTTGGTGCTTAATGCAAGCTTGAAGTAATTTGATGCAATACCGCTGTTGCCGCGCTGGGTATGATATTTACCTAAGTAAAAATACGCTTCACACAACCTGTCCGTTAACGCTTTTTGGCTTTTCACACCGTCTAACAATGAGTTAAGTACATCGTTCTCATCAACAGTACCTAAAAACAAATCCACCAGCGTAGTAGCCCAGTGCTGGTTGTCCAGCGTTGGTCGAATAGAAGCTAAGTATTTTTGTCCTTCAAGCTCTGACACGTCGTGATGCGCAAAGTACGCCCACAGAGCGCGAAATGGATCGCTGTCATCTTTTTCAAAAAAGCGGTTTAGATCGTTGGTCGCGAGTTCGGCGCGCCCACCGTAATAAAGCGCAATACCGCGATTTAGGAACGCGAAATCATACTCTGGGTTGATTTCCAGCGTGGAGTCGAATGCGTCGTAAGCCTGAATAAAGTCGTTCTGCTGAATATAGTGAATACCCATAGAATTATAGGCTTCAGCCAAATCTGGCTTTAAATTAATGGCTTGGGTGTAATCAAACTGCGCTAAGCCCGATAGGCCCACGCTGTCGTACAACATGCCTCGTTGAAAGTGCAGTTCAGCTTTGTCTTCATCTGATAACGCAGGGCTGGTAAGCACCTGATTGTAACGAGCAATAGCCATTTCGGAACGAGGATTAATGGGCGCAGGTTCGGCTAAAAGCAGGTTTCCCATTTGTGGTCTTTCTGAAACCGGTGGTGTTTGCGCACAACCGGTTAAAATAGCAGCGAATAGAGAAAAAAAGATGAGACTAACGTTTCTGCACATGGTAAAAAAGCATTCTATAAAAAAAGAAAAAACCGCCTGAGTATTAAGTATACGCTTGTTGCGGCGCTAATGCCGCCAACCTTCTCGCATTTGATGATAAAAGTAAAGCGTATTGGGTGGTTAACACAGGTAGCTATGAAGAAAAATAATTTAGAACAACTATCACAACTTGCTTTTGACGCACAGAAAAACTCACACTCACCTTATTCCAACTTTAAAGTTGGTGCTGCGGTGCTTACTCCAAGTGGCGAAACCTTCTCTGGTTGTAATGTAGAAAGTGCTGCTTTTCCATTAGGACAATGCGCTGAAGCCACGGCTATTGGCAATATGGTCACACAGGGACAAAAACGTATTTCGCATATCGTTATTGCGAGCCCGAACGACGAGTTTTGCTTTCCGTGCGGTGGATGCAGACAGAAAATTGCTGAATTTGCCCCAGATGAAACTCCCGTAACCATGGTAAGTCAAAATGGCGAGACATTCGAAACCACCATTGGTGAGTTACTTCCAAATGCCTTTAGGGCGCACGACCTAGACCAATAAGTCATTCCTAAAATACTGTTCGTAATCGAGGCTCAAGCGAGTTTCACCGCCCTTACCTCGTTTACGAAAGGCGCTTTTTCAAACGGTAGTACACTTTGGTGTGTTAAGTGCTTTGGGTTGGCGTTTGGTAAAATTGTTGTTTGCATAATGTTCCCCCTTTTTTCACTAAACGGGGGAACTGATATAAAGGGGTGAATAAATGTGAACGTTTTTATTTAACGTTGACGTTTTACAAAGAACGAAAGGTTAACTTTTATTTTGGTTACTCGGCTTTTCGCCTTCACGAGTAGGCTCTGCAGACGTCTGATTGGCGCGGTTTTCTTCTTGGCGTTTATTCAGCTTAGCAGCGGCCATAAATCCAATAAAAAATATGGCAAAAATAACCACGCCTACCCAAATCAAAACATTAAAAAGAAAGTCCATATCATTCCCTAATCACAATTTTGTGAAATAACTTTAGCATTTATTTGTTTGAGTAGGTTAATTAGATCACCACTGTAACTGCACCACCAGCTTAGTTATTCAGAAACTTCAACACCAATAGCCATAACAGACTGTCCGTTCTTGATGGCTGGCATTTGATTAACCATCATAATCTTGCCCAAGCCCGAAGCCGCCGAGTACGCCGTAGCCCAAGTACAGCAGCCAAAGATGATGGGAAGAGATACCTATCGAGCCAACAATAAAACCACCGCCCCACAAAAAAGCCGCAACTGACGTGGTCAACCAAAATCACACAACCCAGTTAAGCCGCTTTTTGTAAGTTAGCCATGTCAGCCTCATATTGATTTGGACTCTTGTAATCCAGATATG